>CALVLC010000001.1 GCA_944336335.1 uncultured Bacilli bacterium
TTAAATAACAACCTAAATTAATAAAATAATCATATATATCTTCAAGAGAGCCACTCTCTGATAGTTTATCAATGATGTCTTGAATTAATTGATCAATATTTTCAGCGGATAAGTCTTGGAAATTAGACATAATTTCTTCATCAACTAAATCAGCGCCAACTTTTTTATCATCAGACAAAAAATTTTCAAAAGTTGAGGCACGCCAATTTGTAATATTGCCACTAGAATCATGAGAATGATAACTATCCTCAATATAATAATAAGAAAAATATTTATCAATTAATTCATTAAAAGTCGTTGAGTTAATCTCGACATCGCCATTTTTAAAATCTTCTAAATATCTTTCAAGTTCCCTAATAAAATCATTAAGTTGACTAGCACTACTTGTAAAATTTGCTACAAGATTTCCACTTATATCACTTGCGATTTCACTTTTTGATTTTTCTTCAACAAGTTCTTCTTGAAGTTCCTGTAAATAACATAAAGCAGGAGATAAAAGTGTAATTGAATTTTCTTTTTTAGGGCGAATGATCCCAGAGATTTCTAATTCAATTCCTTTAGTTGAATCGTTATATAATTCTGTAAGGTTATTTCGCGAATAAGTGTGCAATTCTCGACTATAATTTAAAATTTTGTCCTCAAAAACTTTTGTATTTTCAGTTTTTTTATAGATCTCATCGTTGCTAAAAACTTTGTATTTTTTGCCAATTACATCATCAAAAGAAATAGGCTCAACTTTGCTTTCAAGTTCAGGATTTAAAACTTCTTCACTAGTATCATAAGTGTTATAAAAACCCATCGCCTTTAAAGTATTAAAATTAATAGCGTTATAGTTATCAACAACTAAAACAATTTCGTTCTTATTTTCTGGTAAATGACCATAGAGTAAATCGTAAGATGCATTAATATCTCCATATAAAACATGGAATATATTTGTTGGGATTCCATAACCTGTTGATGTATAACTTCCTCCTGCACTAATTGATGTTGAAACATTACTTATATAAGAAGAATTTTCTCCATCAATACTTTCAGGAAATTCAGTAGTTAAGTTATAGGAATAAGAGTTTCCATAATTTTCTATATATTCAATAGCAAGCCCTTCTTCAATTAATGAATCAAGAAGTTCAAAATATTCACTTGAATAATTATTGTAAGTATATGTATATTCACTACTTACACTTATATAAGGATATATAGCATGATAATCTGGAAATTCTACTGATTGATTAATGCTTTCCCAACCATCAGATGAAGTTTTTAAAGTATACGCTGGAACATTTATTGGTAAAGATGAAGCTGTTTCGTAACTTACTCTATCACTATAAACAGTAAAACCATTAGTTAAGGCTAAAATAAAACCTAAAGCAACTAATCCAAAGCAATTTGCGACCGCCGTAATAATAGTTTTAAGCTTTTTTGAAAAGATATTTTTTAAAGATAAGGACCAAATGACACGATTTGAAATAAGTTTTCTTTTTTTGAAGACTAAATTCATGGCTTCAGAATCTTTTTTTGCAATTTCTTTTCGATTTTCTTCGCCAATTATTTCTCCATCACTTAAATAAATAATCTTATCGCTATATTTTTCAGCCAATTCTTTATTATGAGTAACTAAAATTACGAGATGATTCTCGCTAAGTTTTTTTAAAACTTCCATTACTTCAATACTTGTCTTACTATCAAGAGCACCAGTTGGTTCATCAGCTAAAATAATTTTAGGATTATTAACAAGAGCTCTAGCGATAGCAATTCTTTGCATTTGTCCACCACTTAAATCAGAGCTTTTCTTGTCCTTTAATTCAAGTAGATCGACCTTTTTTAATAGTTCCAATACTCTTTCTTCGGTTTTCTTTTTATCAGTTTCACCACCCAAAACTAAAGGTAACTCAATATTTTCATAAGCATTTAAATTTTTAATAAGGTGATAAGATTGAAAGACAAAACCAATAACTTTATTACGAAATTCATCTTTCTTTTCACTAGATAAACTATTTGTTGAAATTCCATCTATTATAATATCTCCACTTGTAGGTTTATCTAAAAGACCAATTAAATTTAAAAAAGTAGATTTGCCACAACCTGATGGTCCAAGAATTGAATAAAAACCAGTATCAGAAAATTTTACATTAATGTTTTTAAGTGCATTAGTAACAATATTTCCACTTCTATAGTCTTTATTTAAGTTTTTAATTTCAATCATCTAAATCACCAGTTAACAAGATAAATTTTAACATTAATCAAAAAATTTACTTATATAAATTTAAAAAGATTTAAATTACAAAACTGAAAGTTATAAAATAAGCCGTATGCAATTTGAAAAGAAACAAGTTATTAGTTTTTTCTTATTAATCTTTGCTTCCTTTTTATGGGGCATTTCTTTTGTCTTTCAATCTATGGCTTCTAATCATTTAGGAACCTTTGCAATTAATACTTTCCGTTCTTTAATTGCTGCTATATTTTTAGTGCCTTTTATGATTTATTCTATCCATAAAAATAAGAAGAATAATATTTCTCAAAACTTGAATTTTTCAATATTTAGTGGACTTTTTGCAGGGTTTTTTCTTGCTTTAGCAAATATTTTTCAACAATTAGGAGTCTCAACAACAAGCACTTCTAAAAGTGGATTCATCACAGCTTTTTATATAATTTTAGTTCCTGTTGTTTCAATATTTTTCAAAAAGAAATGTTCAAAAAACGTCTATATTGCAATCCTTATTGCTTTAGTAGGACTTGGCTTATTGACGCTAGATTCTTCTTTTAAAATAGAGTTAGGAGACATATATCTATTTATTGGATCAATCTTTTTTACATTTCAAATATTAACAATAGATTATGCTTCTAAAAAGAGTGACATTTTTCTTTTGATGTGTATTCAGATGACAACTAGTGGTTTAATCACTATGCCTTTTATAGCGCTTGAAGAGATTTCTTTTTCTTTAATGTATGAAGCATTATTTCCTTTATTATTTTTAGGTATTGCTTCAAATGGACTTGCTTATACAATTCAAGTTTTTACTCAAAAACATCTTAATCCAACGCTAGCAAGTTTATTAATGTCTTTAGAAAGTGTATTTGCTTCTTTAACAGGAGTTATTATTTATACTTTTTACCAATTTAGTGATGTACCTCAATATCTTAATTTACAGCAAACTTTTGGTTGTGTTGTGATGTTTATCGCGGTAATTATCTCAATCTTACCTGGAAAACGGTTCACAGTTTCTTACTATAAAGAGCGCAAAAAGAACAAAGAAAACACATTACAATAAATTTACAATTATATGTTTGATTCTTCTTTACTATCAAATTTGGTTTGCTAGAATATTTGAGTTGCAGAAAAGAATTAATGTTTATGAGTACATTACTTTTGTTAATTATCTATCTTATATTTATATCATTAGGCCTTCCTGATTCACTTATTGCATCATCTTGGCCAGCTATGTCTCAATCTTTAGAGATCTCTCCTGCATTTCAAGGAATTCTTACTTTTATAATTTCTTTATGTACGATCATTTCATCATTTTTAACAGTTAAATTAGTTAAGCTATTAAAAACCAAAGGTGTTATTCTAGTTTCAATCTTATTGACTTGTATAGGACTTATTTGTATTTCTTATTCACCTAACTTTATTTTAATTGTTTTAAGCGCTATCCCTCTTGGTTTAGGAGCTGGTGCAATTGATTCAGCTTTAAATAATTATGTGGCTTTAAATTATAAAGCCATTCACTTAAACTGGCTCCATGCTTTTTGGGGAGTAGGTGCTTCTATTTCACCTTTTATTTGCGGAGCTTTTTTAACTGATTTAAATGGCTGGAGAAATGGTGCTTTATGTCTTGCTATTATTCAATCTTGTATTTGGTTAATTTGTGTAATTTCCATTAAAGTTTGGAACAAAGCTGAACTTCAATTTGAAAAAAGAGATGAAGAAAATGGTAACAAAACAAAAGAAATCAACACTTCTTTTATTGAGACTTTTAAATTAAGAGGTGTTTTTCCTGCTTTAATTGGTTTTTTCTGTTATATCGCAATTGAACAAACAACTGCTAACTGGTTCTCTTCGATGGTTGTTTTTGAAATGGGAGTAGCTGAAAATACAGCCGCTAACTGGGCATCATTATTTTACATTGGAATTATGGTTGGAAGACTTATAGCTGGTGTTGTTTCATTAAAAGTTAATGATAAAAATCTAATTAGAATAGGTGAAGGAATTATTCTTATTGGATTAATCTTCATGTGCATGCAATTTAATGTCTATTTAATGCCAGCTGGATTAGTTTTAATCGGACTTGGATGTGCTCCAGTATATCCAGCAATTATTCACTCTACTCCTACTAGATTTGGGGCTGAGCATTCTCAAGCCGTTATGTCGATTCAAATGGGTTTTGCTTATATTGCAAATGTCTCATTTGCTCCTTTATTTGGAGTAGTTGGTAGATTTACATCTTTTTTAATCTTACCTTATGTTATCTTAGTTGTACTTGTTCTATTGGTTGTCTGTAATGAACTTGTAAATAAATTAACTAGTAAGCCAATTGAAAAAGCGACCAATTAATGCGGTCGCTTTTTCTTTTACTTTAAAATAAAGGCCTAATAATAATATTTTTAATAGCGTTTTAATCTTCCTTGATTCTAAATAGAGTTATAATTATTACATCGGAGGAAATATTGAAAATGTTTGATTATACAAACAGAGTTGTAGTCATAACCGGTGCAAGTAGCGGTTTAGGCTCGCAAATGGCAAAAGGATTTGCTGCACAACACGCAAATCTTGTTTTACTTGCTCGTAGAGTTGAAAGACTTGAAGAACTTGCTAAAGATCTTCGTAAATTAGGTGTTAAAGTTTTACCACTTAAATGTGATGTTACTAATACTGAAAACGTTAATGAATGTGCTGAAAAGGTTGAAAAAGAATTTGGCAAAGTTGATGTTTTAGTAAATTGTGCCGGTGCTAGTAAAAATGCTGGTGTTTTAAACCTGACTGCTGAAGAATGGGATTTCACAATGGACATTGACTTAAAGAGCGTCTTCTTAGTTACAAGAGCTTTTGCTAACATCATGAAAAAACATAATTATGGAAGAATTATTAATATCGCTTCAATGTATGGTTTAGTTGGTAATCCTGCAATGGATACTGTCGCATATCATACTTCAAAAGGTGGCGTTGTTAACTTTACTCGTGCTGTTGCTGCTGAACTTGCTAAATATAAAATTACATGCAATGCAATCTGCCCAGGTTATTTTGAAACAGAACTTACTCACGACACTTTAGTTACACCTGAATTTACTGCTTATATGAAAGCTACAGTTCCACTAGGAAGATATGGTAATGAAGGCGAACTTAATGCTGGTGCTATTTTCTTAGGTAGCGAAGAAGCAAGTTATGTAACTGGTGTTATTTTACCAATCGATGGTGGATATACCTGTATCTAAAATCAAAATTAAACAAAATAATAAGTTTAAATCTTGGCAATTTTGCCAAGATTTTTTAGTGCTTAAAATAAAAAGTTTCAAACTACTTTTCTTTTATGTAAGCTAGTTAGAAACAAAAAATAATTGAGTTTTGCAGGTTATTTTTCAAATTCAGCAATATTGTTGGTATTTCCAACTACAACTATTGCATCGTTTTCTTTAAAGATATGAGATGGGGAAATGTTGATATCAATGTTGTCATCTCTTTCAATTGCAACAATGTTTAAATTGTATTTTTTTCTGATATCACTATCGGCAAGTTTTACACCAATATATCTTTTAGGGATTGCGATTTCAACAATTTCAATGTTTTCGTTAAGTGAAATGAAATCAAGAATGTTGTGGGAAAGAATTTTTTTAGAAAGACGGTCAGCGCTATCTTTATCAGGATAAACAACTTCAGCACCAAGTCTTTCTAAAACTTTACCTTGATCTTCGTTACCAGCTTTAGCGATAACTTTATTTACTCCAAGTGAGATAGCATTAAGTGTTGTTAAAATTGAAATATCACTTTTTTCACCAATACAAACAACGATTGTATCGCATTCTTTAAAACCAAGTTCTTCTAAAGTTTCTTTTGATAAATCTTCACTAACGTAAGCATAGTCAGTATAGTTTAAAACTTCTTTAACTTTCTTTTCATCTTTGTCGAGACAAATGACATCTTTCCCTTTTGAAGAAAGTTCAATTGCAAGTGACATACCAAATCTGCCTAAACCAATAATACCAATTGTTCCTTTTTTATCCATGACTTCTTCTCCTTAACCTATAGGTAATGAATCATCAGCATAATTCCAAGTGCTCTTAGCTCTTCTCTTAAATAAAGATAATGAAATTGACATTGGTCCAATACGTCCAATATACATAAGTGAGATTAAACATATTTTACTACCAACTGAGAAAAATGGAGTAACTCCAGTTGATAAACCAACAGTAGCAAATGCACTAAATGCATCAAAAACGTAATCTAAAGAATCATATGTATTGCCATTTCCTTCAATACTTTCACCTTCAAATGCAAACATCAATATGATAAAGAATAATAAGAATAAAATTGATAAAAAGAATAAAATAAATGATTTTTGCGTGGTATCTTTTGAAATTGAGCGTCTAAATGCATGTGGATGCTTGCCATCAATTTCGCTTCTAATACGGGTAAATAGGGCAAAAATTGTTGTTGTTTTAACACCACCACCAGTACCACCAGGGGAAGCACCAATAAACATCAAAACATTCATTAAAAGAATTGAACAAATTTGAGCATCATATAAATTGAAAGTAGTAAATCCAGCAGTTCTTGTTGAAACACTTAAAAAGAAAGATTCAAGAAAATCCATTCCAGCTGGAACGTTTTGATCAATAAAATGAGGAACGTTTTCACTTAAATAAATAGTGATTGTGCCTAAAACAATTAAAAGCAAAGTCATGAAAATAACAACTTTACTATGAAGTGTCATTTTCTTAAATTTGAATTTTTTAAAAATGATATCAATGATTACTAGATAACCTAAACCACCAAAAATAATAAGTAATGAAATAACTAAATTTAAAAAGACATCATTAGAAAAAGCAATTAATGAAGTATTTCCAAATATGTCAAATCCAGCATTATTAAAAGCACTAACTGATAAGAAAAAAGCATGTCCAAAAGCAGCATCTACTGTTTTAACTACATCATTATGGAAGAAATACAGATCAAAAAATAAAAGGATTGCTCCTACAAATTCAGCTATAAAAGTAATAAGTAAGTTTAAATAGAAAATTCTCTTTAAACCTTTAAATGAGGATATGTTCCAGCTTTCTTTAACTAAAACTTGTTGATGAAAGCTTAGTTTAGAAGAAACAATCAAAATAAAAGTCATAGCTAAAGTTGCAGCACCTAAGCCACCAATTTGAATAAGTATAGCTACGACAAATCGACCAAATATATTATAAGTTTCAGCTACTGAACCATTAGGTAATGAAACAAGACCAGTGACACAAGTTGCAGATGTTGATGTAAATAAAGCATCAATATATGACACTGTTTGTCCTTCATTTAAAGAAAATGGAGCCCAAAGCAATAAGGAACCCACTAATATTACTAGAATAAAAGCTAAACAAATAAAGGCAATTGGTCTAATTTCGAATTTCTTCTTACCTAGCGACATAACAACTAATATTATACATACTTTAAAAATTTATGCAGGTGGAAGTTTGAGTTTTTCGATTTAAATTTTCGAATCAATTCTAAAGTTAAAGTCCTTCAGATTAAAAAATAGTGAAGCTCCAGTGTAGTAAAACTTCACTATCACTTCACTATTTACTTCACTCAACTGTGAAGTTAATAAAGTTGACATTCATTCCTTCACTTAAGAGTTAGTTCTTCGTGAATTAATATAAATATCAATATCTTCGATTAAATAATCTCTTCCGGTTGTGTGCAAAACATCATAAAAACTTTCTAGATAATCAAATACATTGTATTTTTTAAATAAATCCATTGCTTGCCATCCTTTTAATTTATGATGAGCTTTATAAGCCTCGAAACAAAATACTTTAAAATCTAAAATTTTAGTTGTCATATAACCTCCGGCCAAACTAAATTTCCGCTTCTTTCATCATTAAACAGTTCTGCAAGCATGGTTGTGCTTAAGTGCCACACTTTAGTTTCTTCAATTTCCAGTTTTGAATAAACTTTAGAAATTACGAACCTTTCTAAAGCATAGTTTTCACTCCAACCAGTTTGCTTGATTATTAAATTAACAGTATTAGCAGTAATTATATAAAGTAAGTCTTCAAATTCTTTTTCGTTCATATCGCTTCCTCCCGCATCTCAAAATGGAGATATTTTAAGGCTTTTTCATTTCGAAAAACTATTTGATCAACCAGCGATTCACTTTTTAATCTTTTTAAAGCTTCTTCCAACTCATATTCGCCATTTTCGTATCTAACAACAACGCTGTAGACTCTATCATCAGCGACTGGGCCAATTATCAAATCAAAATCACTGTTTAATTTTTCACCACGTCTATGTGCACAAACAAATTCTAGCCATTCCATATTTGCTAAATCAAATTTTAGTATAGATAGATCTTTTTCAGCATTTTCCAAGTCGAATTCGTAACAATTAATATAAGCTTTTTTTGAATTATTTCGCACACAGACACGTTTCGCCCATCTAGAAGCTTGTTCAAAACTTGTCGTTAGATAAAAGCCTGTCCCAAAATCTAATGGTCTTTCGCTTTTGATTATTTCTGGTTGATCAACTATCACATCGCTTCCATGATATAACTTCATTTAATTCTCTCCATTTTCAACATACGTTCATACTCTTTTTTCAAAGTATACAATAAACTTTCAAAGTGTTTACGTAACATGATTTCAGATTTCAACTTTTGTTCGAGATCAAAAGTTCCTGCATATTTAGTTATAGTTTTACCATTTTCTTTATATTTTAAATAACAATATTTTTTCCCTTTATTCAAAGTACGTACATAAAGCTGACCTCGAGGAAATTGCTTTATTTTTTCTTCATATGCTTTTTGCATATGAAGATTTCTGCTTTTTTCTTGGCAAATAATTCGATCGATTAAAAATTTATTTTTTTCCATATTTTTATTATACACCACTTTTTTTAAAAATCACAAATTTAGTTGTGTATAAAATTTACGTAAAATTTAAATTCAGTACTTATTTTTTAATTTGATCATTAATGAGTTAACTATTTCTGAATTTAGACTTGTAAACATTTTTCGATTTCCGTATATTTTAAGAATCAAACATTTTTCAGTTTCCGTTAATTTTTGACGTATAACATTTCTTATTTTCAGTATGATATAATCAAAGAAAAGGATTTAAAATGATATTAAAAGAAAAATTTATGATAAATTATTAAAATGGAAAAGCGAATCCAACGGAAAATGCGGCTTGTTAATTGAAGGCGCAAAAGGAGTTGACAAAACTACAATTGTTACTGAATTTGCTAAAAAAGAATATGACTCATATATTTTGATTGATTTTGATAAAGAAGATAAAAAAGCACATGAATTTTTTAGAAGTGGTTTTGGAGATTCGGATAGCCTTTTTAGATCATTAAGCGTTTACTACAACACACCACTCATAGAAAGAAAATCTTTAATAATCTTTGATGAAATTCAAAAATTTCCTCGAATTCACGAAGGTATGAAATATCTTATTGAAGATGGACGTTATGATTTTATTGAGATCGGTTCTTCTATTACCTTAAAAATGTTAGGAATGAATATAACTCTTCCTAGCGAAGTTATTTTAATTAAAATGTATCCAATGGATTTTGAAGAATTTCTACGGACAAATAATGACGAAGTTACTATTCCTTTTTTGAAAACTAAATTTGCTAAAAAAGAGCCAGTCGGTCAAGCCTTACATAATAGAATTATGAGTCGCTCTAGAACTTATCTAAGCGTAGGTGGTATGCCGCAAGTTGTTGAACAATTTTTGTTAGATAAAGTAAACTTATTCAAAATTGATAAAATTAAAAGAGAAATTATTAACTTATATGAAACAGATTTAGCAAAGTATGATAATCAATTTAATACTTACAGAGAAAAAATGTTTTCTTTAATCCCTTCAACTTTGAACAGCAAAAATAAAACTATTAAATATTCAAAAATTAAAAAAGATGGAAGATTTGCAGCTTTTTATAGCACAATAGATGAAATTAAAAAATCCATGGTAGACAATGTCTCTTATAACGTCACTGATCCTTCTATAACTATAACAGCCACTAAAGATCCAAAAAGCATAAAAATTTTTCTTCTGATACAGGCTTATTAATAACGCAAATGTTAGATTCTGGCTTAAACACTACTTCAAATATCTATAAAAGTTTAATTTTCGATAAACTCTCCTTCAACAATGGTATGTTCTTTGAAAATGCTGTAAGCCAAGCTTAACTGCGAACAAACATAAACTTTTCTATCACACTTTTAAAGTTAAAGGACCTGAAAATTACTACGAAATAGATTTTTATTAGTAAATGGAAAGATACTAACTCCTATTGAAGTTAAATCTTCTTCCTATGAAAACCATAAATCTTTAGATATGTTTATGCAGAAATATAAAGATAGACAAATTGATAATGCGTATGTAATTTATGGCAAAGATCTAAAGCAAGAAGGTAAAATTACATATCTACCAATCTATATGACTTGTTTGTTATAACTTATAATTTAAAAAGATTCGAACTCTCGAACCTTCATTAGAAAATCACAAATGAGTATATTTTTCTACGCTTGTGCCACTTTAAACCAAAAAACGATTTCATTATTGACATAATTTAAAAATTTTTTTGCGATCTTTTGTACATAAAATTAATAATAAATCTTCAATACTAAAGCATTTGATGTCAAGGTTATATTCTTTAAGAGTACTTTTCATAGCATTGTTAACTCTTACATGCATAATGGGCGCGGAATAAATTCCATGAACATGTTTGGCAGTGGTGTCAGCAAAAAGTCTTATATGATCTGGCACAGATGCCCCTTCACCTTTAAATTGGGCATCTTTAGATTTAATTGTAGTTACTTCTAAAACAAAGTATTCTCCATCAATTTCAAATACGATATCTGGTATGCCCATCTTCCCTCCAGGTGCAGCTTTTGGAAGGTTATATTTACCAATTGAGCCATTCCATATTACATCATCAATGACTCCATCATTTTTTAAAATTTCTAAAATCCTAAAGAAATTATATTCCAGATAGGCTCCTCTCATCATTGCATTGTCAAAGTCTTCGCCTGTCATTGCTTTAATGACACTTAATTTTAAAGAAAAATTTTTTGGAAATCTTCCAGTGTTTATATGCTCTTTTGTGAGAGCAACAAGATCTAAAAGGCTTGGTTCTGAAACAGGCGTTTCTTTGACTTTTTTAATTCGATAATAGTCTCCTACTGAAGAAGGAGAAAAATCATAATAACCAAGGCTGCGACCACTAATTAAACTGTATAATTCAATGTAATATTTTTTTCCAACAAATACTGGGATTGAAACGATGCCATCTTTATTTAGTACATCCATAAAAATTACTTTAGATTCACATTTAACGATACAAAAAATATCAGTTCCACTTTTATTTTCAATATCAGCATCATAAGGTGTGGAGATGAGATTCGGATCTCCGAAATATTCAACCCATAAAAGTACATCATCTCTAAAGTTGTATGGCTTAACATCATCAAACTTTGGAAGGATCGTATCTTTAACATAACTTTTTTGTCCGTCCTTAATTTTTAATGCAATCAATTCATTCGATAGATTTCTAGGTGAAATATAATAGCGCTCAACCAAACCGCTTATCTCGCATAAAGAAATAAAATACCTAGCAGATGGTGCTTGTACCAATGTAATATTGCCAAAATGAGTATTTTTATACGCTTCAATAAGATTTACTCTATCGTTTTCGCTTAAGTTTCTAAAATTTTGAATTTCAGTAACTTTGAGATCAAAATCACCTTCATCTTTTGTTTGAAAAAGAAAATAAGCAATTTCTTCAATATCAATATAATTGATTTCTAATAGTAATTTAAGCAGAAATCTAAACGGAAAAATATAAATATTTTCGCAATCTTTCGAAACAATCGGATTAGTTAATTGCAATTTTAATAGTTGCTTTGTTGCGATATTCGAAGTAGATATTTGCAATTCAGGATGCAAATCTAATTTGCCAATATTAACAATAGACGATTTATGAAAGTCAACTAATTCATGACCTACTTTAGTGACTCTAATAACGTTTGTAGGACCAGTATTATCAATAAAAACAAAACCTAGATATTGGGGCAAAGAAGCCAATAACGTTCGTATAGCTTGCGAAGAAATATTTTTCCCTGTTCTTGTTGCTCCTTTATTTTTCAAATTGACCCCTAAATTATTTTGTTTAGTTTCATTCCGAGATTGGCCATCATAATTTCTATCTAAAATCGCTTCAACAAAAACAATTGACTGATGAAGGTTAACCCTTTTTGGAATAAGCCATAATTCTTTCGAACGATTTTTGTGTGCCATTTCTAGTCTCTCCTTAAAACAAGAACATTATCATATTTGATTAAGCCGCCATTATTGCTTCTAGGAATTCGAATATATGGATTTTTAATAATGTAACTAAACATGAATTCTCTAGAAAATCCTATTTTTGTAGCGATATCACATAAAATATTTGCACTTGGAATAGTAATATTTCTAATAGCGCTATCCCCAATTACTATTCCGTAAATTCCTTTTTTGTGTAAGTGATTGTAAACGTCCAACAAATTGCTTTTCATATCTGTGAAAAATTTCAAGACAACAACTGCTCTTTTCTTATCGATTTTTTCTAGTGTGTCTACTATTTTTTTTAAATTTTCCGACAACAAACAAATATCATATAAAGATTCAAAATAACTATCTTTAACAATTTCGGTTCCGATATAATCTTTTTTTAATTTCCTTATATCTTCTTCAGTTTCGAAACCAAGCCATAAATTTTCCAGTCTGAGCGTCCTACCATAATCAAAAGCATTAATATAAGGCGGAGAAGTGAAAGCTAAGTCACATTTGAAATTTGATAAACACCCTAAGGCATTACCTTTAGTAAATTTTGTTTTTCCAAAAACTTTCACTTTGGAAAGTTCACTTATTTTATAAAAATAACTATAATAAATATCCGTAAAAGCATCCAAAACATTTGAAGGTATTTTTTTAATACGATTAGAGACATAAGGTTTTGGCGAAATATCGTCACAAAAGGACACTTTTTTAATGATAGAGGCGACGCAAACTTGAAAAAAATCTCTAACATCAATATCTGAGATTCTATTTATAGCAAAAACCAGTCTGCCCAATTCATTAATGGTTTTATTCGAGAACCGATGACTTAAATTTTTCATGTTTGGAGTAAAAGCTTCTGCATGTTCATCGCTAATAACTGAAATTAAAAATTCAAAAAAATTAGGTATAAGATCTATTTGTTCCTTGTTAAGTTTTTTTGTTTTAACCTTTGTTAACAATTTTGCAAAAGGATCGATCTCAGAGGCCCGCCCATCCACATTATTTAGATTAGCTTCAAGCAAGGTTGTCCCACTTCCGCAAAAAGGATCATAAACTACAGAATGTTTTTCTTTATTTATATATTTTTTAATGGCCCATCCCGGTATCTCAGGAATAAATTTACAAGGATATTTAAAAAATGAATGTGTTAAATAGTTTGGATTGGATTGAACAATTTCAAAACTGTCTCCATCTATTATTTCAAAAGGAAGCTTTTGAACACGGATTAATTCTATCTCTTTAGGCATACAACGCTTTCCCTAATAAATTTAGATAAATTTTTGGTTTTATTATATTGCTGGGAGCTAGGGATAACAAAACGATCAACTGAAATTTTGTCAACTTTAAATCCAATCGACTGAGCATATTGAGCAAGAATTAAATCAGTCGGTACTACAACTCCGCCATATGTTGAGTTGCCTACAACAATACAACAAAAACCTTTATCTTTAATAACATTAAATAAATTATCCAATACAGTAAACATATCATCAAAATATCCACGTAGCATTCTTGGTATTCTTTTATCCCAAAGTGATTCGTCCATTTCATTGATAAATATATCAATCAATTTTGTCGAATGAGAATATTTGATTTCACAAGAATTAAGATTTGAGCGTAAAGCGATTTTGTGTAATTGTTTCAAATCTTCTTTATTTTTTATAAATCCTCCAAACCGAAGTTCAAGTTTGTAAATCTCAGTGTAATCAAAGCAATTTGCATAAGGTGGTGAAAAAATAGCGCCATCAACAGATTTACATGATAAGTATTTCATCATTTTTGTCGCTGAATCATTTACAATTATATTATTGTAACTTTTATACTCAAGAGATTTTAATAGATCTTCTTGGATGTTTTTATATTTATTTAAAAGAAGATTATGCACATTAATTTCTTTCTTTTTTTTTGACTTTCTTATTTTCAAGCCATTTCCAGCTTTTCTATAATTAGAAATTTCTTCTAGAATCGAAATCCACCCCAACAATAAATATGATTTAGAAGGTTCGCTAAAATTGTCAATAAGATTTCTATATTTCATAAAACTACAGCGAATATCTTCATTGAAAATTTTATTTGCAAAACTTAAAGGCGGGAGAGGATATTCAGGAACTTTAGATAAATCTTTCTTGAAAATAGACTCATAGTTAGCGGTAAAAGACATAATATCTTCTTTTTTAATTTTATTAGTTTTTAGGTTAGCTAAAAAGACAGTAAAAGGATTGACTTCGAAACCGCAACCGGTTTTTCCAAATTTGTTTGCTCCAATGATCGTTGTTCCGCTTCCTAAAAACGGATCAAGTATCACTCCCTCTGTGTTCTTTTGAGAGTATTCATTTAAAATGCTATCTATCAAACCAAGAGAAAAACCTTCTTTATATCTATACCATCTTTGTTTAGTAAGACTTAGATCATCGGAAAAATTAAGAGCTGAAGTATAAGTTGCACTACTTTTATTAGGGTAATTGACCCTAAATTTATTTTCAATTTCTAAATAAAAACTTGCGTCTAACATAATTATGAAAAACTATCACTTACCGACAATCCTACTCCACAATAAACGTTACTTAAAACATAAAAAAATAAAAATGCTACAACAAAAGGTGTATCACAATTAAACTTATTAAATGGAGCACCATACGAGAATCGAACTCGCGTATTCAGCTTGGGAAGCTGACGTTCTACCATTGAACTAATGATGCGTGAATAAATAATAGCACAAGAGCTATTATTTAAGAAGAAAGAAACTAGAAATTTGAACCTGCAAAGCCCCAATTTGGAGTTTCAAAATAACTTACATAAATTCTTGTTGAAGGAATATTTAAGGTTTTACTGATAAGATTTGTAAGTTCATAAGTTAATTTATCATAAGCATCGCTTGGTGCTTTACCATAAATCTTAACTTCAATCATTGCACATTTTTCATCGCTTCCTTTAAAATACATTTTCTTATCATCGCTTAATTGGACCATTAACCAATTTTCACTTTTTCCAGGGATAATCTTGATAAGTTCACCTAATTTTTCTTTAATTATTTTTTCATCATTTACAGTGATTTTTGCATTAGTTTTTACTTGAATAAAAGGCATATTTAATTAACTCCTCTCCTTTTTAAATCTTGTCTAGCATATTTAATGATAGAATTTTGCTTTACTTTTCTAACAATATTAAAAGCAATTACACAGAATAAAATAATAAACATTACACAGAAAATAAGTAAACCACAATTTAAGAAAAATTCTTCTGGCAAAGCATTTATTATTGGATCGGTATTTGGGTTAAAAACCCAATTATCTTTTCCTGGGAATAGTACTGCATGAAAGAAAGCGTAAGCACTATTGACATCAATTACAGCATAAACTCCTAAAGCTCCTAATAAAATAATAGGAACAAAAGAAGCAAAAAATAAGCTTGAAAATCCTCTTATTCGATAAACTTTAATAAAGTTAAACTTAATTAAAATAGAATAGACAAAGAAAATTATAAAACTAATTGGCAAAGCTAATAAATCAATTGTGAAAAGAATTCTACAATCTAGAAAATGATTCATACCACTTTCTGAATAATCAAATACTCCTTCACTAAATGGTTTATAAAAAATTAACGAATCCATAAGTTCATTAAAAGACATTATCAATTCATCTTTTGTCTTTCCTGTAGCTCCAGTAATATCGAATAAATCGATATGTAAATAATAAAAACCTCTCCATAAAAGTGGAATGGCAATTGAAAAAGAAACTACAAGAACAATAAAGCTAGCTGCGTAAATTAATGTATTAAAAAAACTGCCAATTTTTCTCATACATAAATGATAATAAGTTGACAGGTAAGTTTAAACTAAAAATTTAAATTCAATGCTTATTTTTCTAAAAAATGGATTGCTGTTGCAGCATCTCCTACTGCTGTTGCAATTTGTCGGACTTCTTTATCAATGCAATCTCCGATTGCAAAAAGTCCTTTAACGGAAGTTTCAAAATGTTTATCAACATTTATGAAACCACGTTCATTTAAGATTCCAAGATTTGATAAAAATCCAGTTTGAGGCATTTGCCCAATATAAACAAATATTCCATCTACATCAAGTTTTAATTCTTCTTTTGTGTTGGTGTCAAAAAGCACTACAGCTTTTAATCTTCGATCTTCACTAATAAGTTCTTTTACTTGTTTAAATTCGATGACTTCAACATTCTTTTTAGCTTTAAGTTCATCAATTTCTTTTGGAGTTCCTTTAAGTTCGTGACGAGTTATTACATAAACTTTACTTGCAATATTTGTAAGATACATAGCTTCAGTTAAAGCGCTATTTCCTCCACCTACAACTAAAACAGTTTTATCTTTATAAAAAGCACCATCGCAAGTTGCACAGAATGAAACACCTCTTCCAAGTAAGCTATCTTCATTATCAAGATTTAATTTACGTGCTTTTGTTCCTAAAGCTAAAAGCACTTTTTTAGCTTCATAAGTTACATCATCTGTTGTAGTAATCTTAAAATGATTATCTACTTTTTCAACTTTATGAATTTCTTCATAATTAACCTCAATTCCCAAGGCATCAAGTTCATTTAAAAAATTAATTGATAAATCTGCACCAACAATTTTTCCAACTCCTGGGTAATTTTCAATTTCAAAAGCATTGACGACATTGCCACCAACACAGTTTTTTTCAAAAATTAATAAATCTAAATTACTTCTTTTAGCATAAATTGCAGCAGTTACTCCCCCTGGACCTGCACCAATAATAATCAAATCTTTCATATTAAAAACCTCGTTTAAAGATTAAATTAAACTTATGAAAAAAGCAAAATAATTGCTTAATTAATTTTTTGACCTAAATGATTAACAATAAATTTTTCGATTTCAGAACAAGGAATATTAAGTCCAACAGAAAATTCGTTATAAATATTTGTTTTAATTTCTCTTAAAAAACTTTCATCAGTAAAAGATAAAAATTTGTTTTCTTTTTCAAGTTCTTTTTTCTTTTTTTCGAATGATTTAATCAATCTAAAAATTTCTATCGGATCGCCCGTATCATATAATTCTTTAAATTTTGTTTTTCTAATTTTTGGATTAGTAATCCAAATTTCTTTAATTTCAGGAAGTGCGTCTATGAGTTTGATAATTTCTTCCTTAGTTAATGCACTTCTAATAATTCCTTCTTTGTCAGCAGGAATATAGTATTTAATAGAATCATTCTTTTCGTTAAAATATGGAATCAAAACGTAATAAGTATTTTTCCCCAAACCAACATCAAAATTATCAAGTATATCAATAATTCTACAAACTTGACCTTTCTTGTTAACAACAATTTCTTCTTTTTTAAACATTCATCACCTAACTTCCAAATAATTATAGCATTTTAAAAATCTTAAAACTAGCGAAGAAACGATAATAATCGTATTTTTTGAACACTGAAATTAGTCAATTACAAATTTTTAATTCAAAAAATTATCTTATTTACATTTTTAAAAACGACAAAACATAATTTTTTTCGAAAATTTTTCATTTTTCCTCTTGCACTAATCTTTTTTCGTGTGTTATAGTATTTGAGCGCGTTTGAAACGTGCAAAAAAAATAAGCGGACCAGTGGTGTAGCGGTTAACATGCCACTCTGTCACAGTGGAGATCGCGAGTTCGATTCTCGTCTGGTCCGCCATTTATTTTATTAAATATTTGGCCCGATAGCTCAGCAGGTAGAGCAAAGGACTGAAAATCCTTGTGTCCCCAGTTCGACCCTGGGTTGGGCCACCACTCCGAATTAATCCGAACTATAGTACTTATCAGAATTTGATGGTATTTACCGACAATATTCATGATTTCTTAGTTCGTAACAATTATAAAAGTTTGAAAGATTTACTAGAAAAGTAAATCTTTTTTTGTTTTTTCTTGAAATAATTACTTCGACGGTTCGATTTTTTTTATAGAGTTTTTTGACTTCACAACTTATTGCCTTATTCAAAAACTATAAAAAACATCTTTAAAAACGCAATTTAGTTAATCGGGTTGAATTCCAGTGATTAGCGGATTTTCACGAGCTTTGTAAACTTTTCAACTTTCTTTTAAAACATTAAATTTTTGTTTTAACAAAAGCCAAAAATTAATTTACAATTAAACGCATGAAAAAAGTAATTGATTTTATCAGTAAAACTAGTAGCGGCATGGCAATGGGCTTGTTCGCTACGCTAATCATTGGCTCAATATTTAAACAATTATTCAGTTTTGGAGATGGATGGCAAGTTGGAATTGATCTAGCGACTATTCTAATGAATTTAATCGGAGTAGGAATCGCTCTTGGTGTTGCTATTTCAATGAATAAGAATCTGACTATTCTTGAGATTGCTTCCGTTATGGCAATTGGTGCCATTGCTGCAAGTTTAAATTTAGCAAGTTATGATAACCCAATTCCTACTGTATCAATAAATGGTGGTAGCAAAAATCCACTACTAATATATATTGCTGTCATTGGTAGCATATATTTAGCTAAATTAATTCTTAGGAAGAAAACTCCTATAGACATCTTACTTATTCCAATTGTTTATATTGTTATAGGTGCAATATTAAGTTTTGGATTTTTATATCCTTGTTATTACATCATATTCGGTATTCAAAAATTAATTGAAGTTTCAATGCCGCTCATCCCTGAATTAATGTCGATTATTATCTCTGTTATTATGGGTATGGTACTCACAATGCCAATTAGTAGCGTTGCTGTTTGTATTGCAATCGACATTGGAAGTTATCCCCTTGCAGCTGGCGCTGCCTTAATTGGTTGCACTGCCCAAATGATTGGATTTGCTGCAATGTCATTTAGAGCAAAAAATAGTATTGGTAAATCAATAGGTGTAGGAATAGGCACAAGCATGCTTTACTGGCCAAACATTATCAAAAAACCGATTATTTGGCTCCCTACAATACTTGCAAGCTTTATCTTGGGTCCAATTGGTGTATGTTTATTAAATACTATGGGAACAAGTGCTGGTGCTGGAATGGGATCTTGCGGACTTGTTGGTCAAATATCTTCAATGGAAGTTATGGGATATACAAATTATGAAACTTATATTTCAATCTTTGTTATCCAAATTTTAGGAAGTATTGTATTGACTCTTCTATTTGATTACATCTTAAAAGATGTATTAAAACTTTATACAAACGAAGATTTAAAATTAGCTTAAAGACTAAAAATTAATGCAAAAAAACAAGCTTTGCTTTAGTACTAACTTTAGTCTTTTTACTAAAGAATTTTAGCAAAAACCTTGCAAAAACCACATATTTTATTTTGTTTATATATTTTTGATTTGAATCATTTCTTATAATCTTCAAGTCAAATACATCTTTTAAAACTTCTTTTGGGTGTATCAAAATATCTCCACTACCTCAAACTGACAACTCACCAAGTAAGTTTAATCATAATAAAAGCAGAGACGTGTGTAACATCTCTGCTTAGTACAATATTTTTAAATCACTAACCGAATCAAATTATAATTTCTATTTTTTGTTAATAGAATTAATGTAATTCAAATCACTGGAAAGTCTTAAATCACCACGTGGCGAAAGAGAAACTGATCCAACTTTTGGTCCATCAGGTATGCAACTTCTTTTGAATTGCTGAGTAAAAAATCTCTTCATAAAAGTATCAAGTGTGGTACTGATGTAGCTTTCATCAACATCCGGAAAAGCAATTTTAGCCAGTTCAAAAATCTTTTCCTTAGTAAATGAATTTCTTATGAAATTATATAAAAAGAAATCATGTAAATCATATTTACCAAGAATTTGTTCAGTTTTTTGGCCAATAGTTTTATCACTTGTTGGGACAAGTTCAGGAGAAATTGGTGTATCAATGATATCTTGCAAAACTTTTTTAAACTCTGGATAAGTTTTTCCATAATCAGAAAGTAAAACTTTAATTAAGGTTTTAGGAACGCTTACATTAACTCCATACATTGACATATGATCACCATTATAAGTTGCAAAACCTAAAGCTACTTCGCTCAAATCTCCAGTTCCTACGACTAATCCGTTGACCATATTCGCATAGTCCATTAAATATAAAGTTCTAATTCTAGCTTGTGTATTTTCATAAGCTACATCATATTCATCAAGAGAATGGTTTAAATCTTTTAGATGAGTTGTAGCTAGTTTCTTAATATTTATAGTTTTGTAGCTTAAGTTAAAAGCTTTTAAAAGATTTTTGACATTACTCGAAGTCCTCAAAGAAGTTGCAAACCCAGGTAGAGTTAAAATATGAATGCCACTTGTATCTAAATTTAGCATTTTATAAGCTTCGTAAATAACAACTAGAGCTAAAGTTGAATCTAAGCCACCACTTATTCCAATTACGACATCTTTAAAACCACTATTTAATAAACGAGTTGCTAAACCTTTGGATTGTAGCGAAATAATTTCAAGAGATCTTGCGATTCTTTCTTTCTCGTCATTAAGAATAAATGGATAAGGGTCAACTTTATTAGGCAATAATTCAATTTCGCTATCATCATCAAGATAAATATAACGATAATTATCATCATTTTTTGCATCAAAGGCTGTTTTATATTTAATTCGATCATTTGAAACTTTGTTAATATCAACTATCGCGCAAGTTAAACCTTTTTTATCAAGTGTTTCTGCAACTATAGTTCCATTATTTGCAATCAATTGATGACCTGAAAAT
This sequence comes from uncultured Bacilli bacterium, assembly GCA_944336335.1. Lineage (GTDB taxonomy): Bacteria > Bacillota_I > Bacilli_A > RFN20 > CAG-826 > Onthovivens. The sequence continues at coordinate 21,179 of CALVLC010000001.1, forward strand.
ATTAAATCCTGTGTTGATTCGCCAAAACCAGAGGAAGAATAAACGTAAATACAATAATTCTTAGCCGATTGTACTTTTACTAAATCTTTTCTAAATTCTCTTTTACCAATTATTTCATTGGAAGCTGATAAGTTAACAATAACATTAGCTCCGCTTAAACATAAATTATTAGATGGAGGATTTATAGCCCATAAATCTTCACATATTTCAGCACCAAGTTTCATTTCACCTAAATCAAAGATAAGATCAACACCAAAAGGAATATGTTCTTTTTCAATTATAATTTCTTGATTTTTAACGGAAATCCCTGCAGAAAACCATCTTTTTTCATAAAACTCATTATAATTTGGTATATATGATTTAGGTACAATACCTAATATTTTATCTTTAGAAAGTGCGAAAGCAACGTTATAAAGTCTATCTAAATGATTAATTATTCCACCAACAAAAACTATCATTTGTTGTGGTATAAGTTTAATTATTTCCTTTAAAGACGATAACTCATCATCAATTAATTCTTTATGAAATAATAAATCTTGAGATGTATATCCCACTAAAGCAAGCTCAGGAAAAACCAAAACATTTACTTTTTCATCTTCTGCTTTTTTGATTAATTTAATAATTTCATCTGTATTCTTTTTAACGTCACCTACATGAGTTAAAAAATTTCCAGTTCCAACTTTATAAAATCCAAATTTCGATCTCATAGGTAGCCCTCTTTTTCAAGTAAATTTATAACATAAGTATAAGTCAATTTTTTGAGACTTTCTTTATCTTTTCTTTTTATAGCTTCTCTTATTTTTGTTGAAGAAATATCTTGAAGCGAATCTTTAGAGTCAACAAGAATATAACTATCTTTAAAATTCTTAAATATGTCTTTTTCATTAAACAACTGATCTAAGTTATCAAAGTTTCTTCGAATAAGAACAATCTTAAACTCTTTTAATATATCTTCAATACGATACCATCTATCTAGCTCATCAGCTTTTTCACTTCCAAAAGCAAACAAAATTTTGTAGCCAGGATACTTTTCTTTTAAATAAGTTAAAGAATCATATGTTTTGTAAGTTTTACCCTCTACTTCAATTAGTTCAATATCAATATTTTTATTTCTCTTTTTATATTCATTTAAAATTTCTAAACGAATTGAGAGTGGCATAATTTCTTTTTCTTGAAAATTTTTCCAAGAATGAAAGAAAACATTGCCGGTTGGTAATAAAATTCCTTTTTCACATTTTAAATGCTTAACAAGATAGCGAATTAAATCACCATGTGCTCTAGAGAGAGGGTTAAACGTTCCGCCAAAAACAACAATCCTTTTATTTTCCATATCGATTATCTTGAATCAATTTAATTTTTAAATTGTATAAATTTTCAGAAAAATCTAAATAATGAATGTGAGGCATAACAAAACGCTTCTCTTCATCCCATAAAGTATTATTAATTTGATGTCTTACAAAGTTTCTTCTTTCTTCGATTGTAGGAACTTTATAAACTAATTGCCCTTTACGATAAATTTCTTTTCTTAAATTTTTGATTTCAAAATCTTCGAAAACTAGTTCTTTCCATGGCTTGTTTGGATCAATAACTTTTAAAGGTTGTTGAAGTTCTTCTCCATGTAGAGTTAATAAGTCAGCTATTGCTCGGCCTTCTTTATTGTATACTCTATATGCGTCTTTAAATGATGGATTAGTTATCTTTTCAAGTGTTTCACTGATTTTGATTTTTGGTTCCAATTCACCCTTATTGTTGTATATCCCAACTAATTTATAAACACCGCCAAAAACTGGAGCTGATTTAGAAGTGATAAGGTTTTCACCAACACCAAAAGAATCTAGTTTTGCTCCTTGATCAATTAAAGAACCAATCTTATATTCATCTAATGAATTAGAAGCAACAATAATTGCATCCTTTAAACCAGCTTCATCTAATATTTTTCGACATTTTTTTGAAAGATAAGCTAAATCACCTGAATCAATACGTACTCCTTTTAATCGATAGCCATTTGGAATTAAGTAGTCTTTAGCTACTTTAATTGCATTTTTAATACCAGAATGTAAAACATCATATGTATCAATTAATAAAATTGAGTTGGTTGGATAAAGCTTGGCATAACTTAAAAAAGCATCATACTCATTTTCAAAAGCCATTACCCAAGAATGAGCCATTGTACCACTAACTGGAATATTAAAAAGTTCACCAGCAAGTGTAGTTGCAGTTGAATTTACTCCACCAATATAACTTGCTTTTGCTCCATATAAAGCACTATCGATATTGTGAGCTCTTCTAGCACCAAAATCAGAAACAGCTCTACCTTTTGAAGCAAGTACAATTCGATTTGCCTTTGTTGCAATAAGTGTTTCGTGATTTACAATTGCTAAAAATGCTGTTTCTAAAAGTTGGCAATCAATTAAAGGACCAACAACAGTAATCAAAGGTTCATTTGGATAAATGATTGACCCTTCTTCAAATGAATAAATATCACCTCTAAATTTAAAATTGCTTAAATATTCTAAAAATTTTTCGTCAAAGATTTTTAACGAACGTAAATAGTCGATATCGTCCTTATCAAAGTGTAAATTTTCAACATAATTTATGATATCCTCAAGTCCGCAAAAGATTGAATAAGCCGCATCATCTGGGTTATTTCTATAAAACAAATCGAACACTGCGATTTTATCATTCATTTCATTTACAAAATATCCATTAGACATGGTTAATTCGTAAAAATCCATTAATAAGGACACATTTCTTTTGAATTCCATATTCTACCTCTTTTACATGAAAATTATATTTATTTCTCTATAAATAATCAATTTATTAAGTCTAGTTTATTTTATCAAAAATAGCTTTAAATAGTTAAAATTTTATATCTAAGTTTATACTAGTCTACTTTATCAAAAGAACAAAAAGGACTGAAACACTTAGTCTTTAGAAAAAGAAGATTCAGTCCTTTTTAAAGAGTTTAATAAAATAAAATAGATTGAATAATAATTTAAAAAACCTTGTAAATCTTAACTTATTTTAGATTTTGGTCTAAAAATTTGTTTTTATCAACGTCGAAATCATCAATGAGTTTTAACGGGATTGAAAGCTCCAAAAGATAATTTCGAACGATTTTTTCATCTATCTTTTTAAAGACACTAACTTTCGCTTTTGTAGAATAACTATTCATGAAAACATATAGTTTATTTTGATCAACAACGAAAACAATTTTACTGTCGACAAGTTCATCAAATTCAAGTAAAGATAATTGAACTTGAGGCGTCATCAAATAAAAAGCAAATGTATCATCACTAGAATAAGAATTAAACTTCTTATTGAAATCAACTGATTCAAACTCTACTTCAGTTTTTCTTGATGGGGATTTATAAAATTCGGTTTTAGAGTCTTTTTCAAAGCAACAAAAATAATTGTTGAATTGTCTTGGGAAAGTAAAAACATAAGCTTTTCCAGGATAAGAATAGGTTACTCTTCTAGTGTTTCCTTTAGCGTCTGTTGTTGTATGAATAAATTCGGCTACATAGTCGCTTCCTTCTATGCCTATTCCTTTATAGGTACTTACGAATAAGTTCTTAGAAGTATAGCGATCAGGATTTCTTAATACATCACTCTGCATCAAATAACTAAGACTGAGACCTTGCTTAGGAAATGTCTTATAATCTTCGCCATAAAGTTCTTTAAGATAGTCTCCACTAAAAGCATTCTTAAAGGCGTTTATTAACTTTATATTAATTCTATTTACCCCAAGTAGCGTTCCAACAACCCCAATAATTATAAGAATGAAACCTATATAAAATAGGGTAAATGGCAAATCATCGTTAAGAAAGTTGATTAATGAAAGAACTATTCCTACAACAGTGATTATTATAAAAATAACTAAAACAATGATTGCTTTTTTCTTTAGATTTTGTCGTAAAGACTCAAGTTCTGCAATCTTTTTTTCTTCAATGATCATTTTTTAAATATTAGAATTCGAATTTAACGTCTTGGCGTTTTTCTTCGTCAGCTTTAAAGAATTCTAAATCTTTTGTAAAGCCAATTCGTTTAGCAACGATTGAATCAGGGAATGTAACTCTCTTTTGATTGAAGATAGAGACGTTAGAATTATAAACTCTACGAGCGGCTTGAAGTTGTTCTTCACAATCAGCTGCTTGATTTTGAAGCAAAGTAAATTGAGTATCAGCTTTAAGTTGTGGATATTGTTCAACAACAACATTAATACCTCTTTGAAGTTCACTTAATTCTGCATTGAGTTTACTTTTTTCATCTAAAGATAATTCTTTAATGTTTCCAGTTCTCATGCCGATAACTTTACTTAATGTTTCTGCTTCGTGTTTTGCATATCCTTTAACAGCAGCTAAGGCTTTAGTTAAAAGATCATAACGTTTAGTTAAAGCAACATCAATTCCACTATTAGCTTCTTCAACTTTAACTTTGGTTTGTCTAAACCAGTTCATTGTAGTAATGTACCATGCAACAATAGCAATGATTGCAATGACAACAACTGCAACAACGACAATAGCAACAATAGCGCCTGTGCTTAATAATAAATTTGGAATTATTAACATTTTTAACGCCCTCCTTTTAAAATTATACTATAGAAATAGAAAAAATAATAAATAGAGTTTTAGAAAATTTTCTCTTTAAAAGTAAATTTTTTTGGAATTTTTTAAATTTTCAGATACAAACTCCTTTATATTAGTGAAGAGATATCTTTTTTAGAAAGGAGGACAACAAAAAAGTGATGCCTTTAAGCACCACTTCAAGATATTTACTTCAATTTAAAGATACTAGTCTTTAAGTTCGATTTTCTTTAAATGCCAGATATCTTTATTGTATTGTTCAATTGTTCTATCGCTTGAGAAATATCCACTCTTAGCGATATTGACTAAACAGCTCTTTGTCCAAGTTTGTCTATTTTTGTAATAGTCTTGAATCTTTTTGGATTCATTAATGTAAGCAGCAAAATCCATTAAAATGAAATATTCATCGTTGTGATTCATTATTTCATCAAATATACCTCTGAAACGATCATGGATTTTCTCGCACCATGGGCCATTAAATAAGCTATCTAAAATTCTTCTGATATTTGGGTCGCTATTGTATAAATCCCAAGGATTGTACATGCCACTCTTTTTAATGGATTCAATATCATTGACTTTTAATCCAAAGATAAAGCTATTTTCATCACCAACTCTTTCGTTAATTTCAACGTTAGCTCCATCAAGTGTTCCAAGTGTTAAAGCCCCATTCATCATGAACTTCATGTTACTTGTACCACTTGCTTCTTTACCAGCAGTCGAAATTTGTTCAGAAATATCAGTTGCAGGGATGATAAGTTCAGCAAGAGAAACACCATAGTTTTCCATAAATACAACTTTCATGTATTTAGAAACATCTGGATCATTATTGACAACATTAGCAACAGCGTTAATTAATGTAATAATTTCTTTTGCAAAGACATAGCTTGGTGCAGCTTTAGCTCCAAAAATAAAGGTATGTGGGAGCATATTGAAATCAGGATTTGTTTTGATTTCAAAGTAATAATGCATAATTCTAAAAACATTTAAAAGTTGTCTCTTATAGGCATGTAATCTTTTAATTTGGGTATCAATAATTGAGTGAGTATCAATTTTGATTCCAAAATGTTTTTCTACGTAATTAGCAAGTTTGATTTTGTTAAGGTGTTTAACTTTTCTTAATTCTTCAAGAGTTTCACGATCATCTTGGAACTTTAAGAGTTTTTCTAAATCATCTGGGTTTTTAATCCATGAATCACCGATTTTTGAAGTGATTAATTTAGAAAGCTCTGGATTTGAGTACATTAACCATCTTCTATGTGTAACACCGTTTGTTTTGTTATTGAATTTTTCTGGGAAATACTTATAGAAATCTTTGAAAGTTTCTTTCTTTAAGATATCTGTATGTAATGCAGCAACACCATTAACACTGAAACAAGTAAAGATAGCAAGGTTAGTCATTCTGACCATACCATCTTTAATGATTTGCATATTGTTCATTTCGCCTTCGCTAACACCATTTTGATTCATCCAAATTGTTGTACGACGATTAATTTCTTCAATAATCATGTAGCAACGTGGGATTAAATTTTGGATGTATTGGATTGGCCATTTTTCTAAAGCTTCAGGCATAACTGTGTGGTTAGTATATGCAATACATTTTGTAACTTGTTCCCAAGCTTCATCCCATCCAAATCCATGTTCATCCATTAATAATCTCATAAGTTCTGGGATAGCTAAAATTGGATGTGTGTCGTTGAGTTGGAAAACATAACTTTCATAGAATTTATGTAAATCACCACCTAAACGAATAAATCCTCTAATTGCGCTTTGTAGACCAGCGCTTACGAAGAAATATTGTTGTCTTAATCTAAGGAGTTTACCATGTTCTGTTGTATCATCTGGATATAAGCCATGGCATAATTCATTAATTTGATTTAAGTATTCATCAAATGAAATGTTATATGGGAAATTTTGTTCACTTGGTTGTGCTTTCCAAAGTCTTAAATTGTTAGCAACACCATTACGATAACCAACAACGGAAACATCATATGGGCAAGCGGTAATTTTTGTTGAATTAACTGTTCTAATTCCGTAATCGCCGTTTGGTTTTAAATATGTTTCAGCATTTCCATAGAAGCTAACTTCAACTGAATGTTTTGGTTTTCTAACTTCCCAAACATAACCGTTTTGTAACCACTGATCTGGAAGTTCAATTTGATTTTCGTTTACGATTTTTTGTTTGAAGAAACCATATTCATAACGGATACAGTTTCCATTTCCTGGATAACCTAAAGAAGCAATCGAATCTAAGAAACAAGCAGCAAGTCTACCAAGACCACCATTTCCAAGACCAGCATCGGCTTCCATATCTTCAAGTTCACCAAGGTCAATTCCGAGTTCACTTAACCCATCTTTACAAATATCATAAATTCCAAGGTTCATCATGTTATTTGTAAGTAAACGACCAATTAAGAACTCCATTGAGAAATAGATTAATTGTTTAGAACGATTGTGGTTTAAATATTCATGAGTTTGACGCCAGTTATAACCAGCGTAATCTCTAACCATTTCGCCTAAAATATCATATTTTTCTAAAACGTGAGCATCAGCTGGAGAACGTCCATATTTTGCTGACATTCTAGATTTAAATTCTTTTGCGAATTCACTTTTATTTGAAAAAATCATCTAACTATTTACCTTCCTTTTCTTCGGTTGCTTCTTCGCCATTTTTATGAGCATATTTAAAGATCATAGCTGCAAATGGTGCGATTTTAACAGTAATTTTGTGTGGCTTATTTTCAGGACCCCAATAATAAGACATCACATCTAAACCGTTATAAGCGTTGCTCCCACCATAAACATCTTTATCACTGTTAAATATCTCTGTGTATGTACCTTCACGTGTGATACCGATATCATATTGCTCGTAATAATTTGGTGTCATGTTGAAGATGAAGACTAAGTGTGAATCACCTACTCTTCTTTCAAAAGCGAAGACACTATCATTTTTGTTGTCGACCATAAGCCAGTTAAAATGGACTGGATTATATTCTTCATAATGCATAGCACTTTCTTTTCTATATATAAGATTCAAATCTCTAACAAGTCTTGAAATACTATCATGTTTTGGGAAACGCTTTAATTCCCATGGTAGAGATTTTGTTTCGTTCCACTCATCCCAACTTGCAAGTTCATTACCCATGAAATTAAGTTTTTTACCTGGATGAGCAAATTGATATGTATATAAGTTTCTTACAAGTGCGAATTTTTGATCATAGTCGCCCCACATCTTGTTAAGAATTGTTCCTTTTCCGTGAACAACTTCATCATGAGATAAAGGCAACATAAAGTTTTCACTGAAGAAATATGCCATTGAGAATGTTAACTTGTTGTGATCATATTTCTTATAAATTGGATCAAGAGCGTAATATTTTAATGTGTCGTTCATCCAACCTAAGTCCCACTTATAGTCAAATCCAAGTCCACCATATTCAAGTGGTTTAGTGACGCCAGGGAAATCTGTAGAATCTTCAGCAATCATCATAACGGATGGGTCTGCATAATGCATTTTACCGTTAAGTCTTCTGATAAATTCAGTAGCACCATGGTTTTCACCATTATTTTTGTTGCCGTCCCAATAAACAATGTTACTAACTGCATCGACTCTAATTCCGTCAAAATGGAAATAATCAACAAAGTATCTCATTGCACTCATTAAGAAGCTTCTTACTGGGTCTTTTCCTAAGTCGAATTGGCAACTACCCCAAGGAGAATACATATGTTCGTTTCCGTATTCATACATTGGAGTTCCATCGAAATCTTTTAATGCCCATGAATCAGTAGCAAAATGAACTGGAGCAAAATCAAGAATAACACCAATTCCAGCTTGGTGGAGTCTATCAACAAAACTCATAAGTTGCATTGGGTTCCCATAACGTGAATCAACGCTGAAGAAACCTGTTGCTTGATAACCCCAACTTCCATCAAATGGATATTGAGTAATTGGCATAATTTCAATATGAGTAAAGCCAGTTTCTTTTAAATATGGAATTAAATAATCTGCGATTTCTTCGTAAGATAAATTTCTTCCATCAACTTTACCTTTCCAGCTTCCAAGATGCATTTCATAAATACTCATTGGAGCATCGAAATTTCTTGAACGTTGTTTTAAATAAGGAGCATCATGCCAAATAAATCCATTTATATTGAATAAACGTGAACATGAGCCAGGCCTATATTCACTTAAGAATGCAAATGGATCTGCCTTATCAACGTATTCTCCTCTTGCATTTCTAAAGTGATATTTATAGAAAGAATAATTGTGTAAACCTTCAATAAATATCTCATAGACACCAGAATCATCAACTTTATTCATTTTATGAACAGTTGGATCCCAATTATTCCAATCGCCAATGACACTCACATCACTAGCTGCAGGAGCATAAAGTCTAAAAACTACTCCTTCAATTAATTTTTTACGAGAACTCTTTTTAGTTCTACTTGGATCTTTTTTGAGAGGTATATTAATTATCTCTTTTACCTCTCTAGTTTCAAAATGCGCACCAAAATATTTATAAGCTTCAATACATTGACCAGTTAAATAGTCAAACAGCAAGCCATAAGCCATAAATTACCTCCGCGATGTTATACTTTGATTATAATTATTATCAATAATTATTAAAAGAAAAAATATTGAAACTTTTTAAATTGATATTTTTTTTCATAAGTTTTCTGAAAAGTTTTCAGAAAAAAATTATTTCTTTTTCATCAATAATACAAAAAAGGAAAAATTACTCTAAAAAGTGCAATAAACATTGTTAGATATTAACTCTATTAAATCTTCATATAAATTTTGACTTTTAAAAGAATGGCTTCCATAAAGAAAAATATGAAATTAAATTTATTAAATTTTATATCTAAAATAGATATAATAAATAAGATTATTTAAGGAGATTTGCTATGGCAAAAGTTATGTCTGTTAACTGCGGTTCAAGCAGTGTTAAATTCAAATTATATGAAATGCCTGAAGAAAAAGTTCTCTGCTCAGGTATTGTAGAAAGAATTGGTCACGATGATGGTATATTCACAATTAAATTTAATGGCGAAAAAGAAACAAAAGTTATTCCTGTTCCAGATCATGGATTTGCTGTCGATATCATAATTAAAGGGATGCTTGAGAAAAAGATTATTTCCCATTTAGACGAAATCAAAGCTGTTGGACATCGTGTTGTTCAAGGTGGAAGCTACTTCTCTCACTCAGTTTTATGGAGTGAAGATACAGTTAAAAAAGTTGAAAGTTTAATTCCACTTGCACCACTTCATAATAAAGCTCACTTAACTGGATATGAGGCTTTCAAAAAAGCATTACCAAACGTTAAACAAGTAGCCATCTTCGATACTGCTTTCCATCAAACAATGGAAGAAGAAGATTACACATATCCAATTCCATTTGAATATACTGAAAAATATTCAATTAGAAGATATGGTGCTCACGGAACTTCCCACAAATACTTAAGTGAAGTTGGCGAAAAATATATTCCAGAATGCCCAGAAAAACGTATGATTATTTGTCACCTTGGAAGTGGTGCTTCAATCACTGCTACTAAAAATGGTAAATGTGTTTCTACATCAATGGGGCTCACTCCACTTGGTGGAATCATGATGAATTCAAGAACTGGTGATATGGATCCAAGCGTCTATTATCAAATAGTTGCAATGAGCGGCAAAGATAATGAAACAGTTTTCCAAGAATTAAACAAAAAGAGTGGTTTATTAGGTGTTAGTGGTATTTCTAACGATTCAAGAGATGTCGAAGATGCTGCTAAAAAAGGCGATAAACATGCTATTCTTGCAATGAAACTTTGGGCTAGAAGAGTTGCTGACTTTATTGGCCAATACTATGTTAGACTTGGTGGATGTGACTTAATTATCTTCTCTGCCGGAATTGGTGAAAACGCACCTGATTATAGAGAAATTGCCTTAAATAACATTACTGAAGCACTCGGAGTTAGATACAGCAAAGAATTAGATGCTCAAATGGTTGGTGGCAAAGAAGGATTAATTTCAACACCTGATAGTAAAATTAAAGTTGCAGTTATCCCAACCGATGAAGAAGTTATGATTGCACGTGATGCATATAACATTTGCTTAAAATAATAGATAGGATACACAATGGAGAAAAAAATAGATTATATAAAAATTGAAAACGACAAATTTAAAAAAGAATTTTCTTTAGTTTTAAGACAAATTAAAAGATACAACAAAATAGCAATTTTCCGCCATATTATGCCTGATTTTGATGCATTAGGTACTCAATTTGGTCTTGCAACTTGGATTAAAGAAAATTTTCCAGATAAAGATGTAAAAATTTTAGGAGATAACCACGTTACTTTTACTCCACGTGGTCTTTTTCCTGAAACTGATAAAGTAAATGATAGTTGGTTTGAAGATTTTTTAGCTATTATTGTTGACGTTGGCGATAAAAAACGTATTGCTGACCCACGATTTGAAAAAGCTAAATATACAATTAAAATCGACCACCACCCAGAAACAGACAAAATTTTTGATTTAGCAATTACTGATACAACAAAAGCCGCTGCAAGTGAACTCGTTGCTAATATGCTCATATCTTTTAAAGATTATAAATTAAGCGAAATTGCTGCTAAATATCTTTATATTGCTCTTGTTGGCGATAGCGGAAGATTTATGTATTCTTCAACCACTCCTCATACTTTTAAGGTTGCTTCTTATTTACTTAAGACAGGCATTAAAATCACTTCAATTTATGCGTTAATGTATGAAAAGAATGTTGCTGATTTAGAAGTTACTAAATTCATCTTAAATAACTATAAAGTCTCTCCACACGGAGTTGCTTATTATGTTTTAACAAATGATGACTTGATTAAACTTGACTTAACAAGTGAAAGAGGAAAAGAAAACGTTAATCTTTTCTCTAATATCAAAGGTATAAATATTTGGTGCTCAATTACCGAAGACATCACTGAACCTTGTTTTAGAATTTCAATTAGAACAAGAGATTATGTAATTAATGGTGTTGCTAGTGAATTTAAAGGTGGCGGACATGCACAAGCAAGCGGCTGCCAAATTAAAGACCTCACCGAACTTGATACATTTATAAATCGTTTAGACGAATTAATTGTTACAGGTAAATAATGTCTTTTATTCCACTTCATATTCGCAGTAGTTATTCATTCTTAAAAAGTGGAATTCTTTTTAAGAATCTTTTCAAAATGGCTAAAGAATGCGGATATGAGGAATTAGGACTAACAGATTTAAGTGTAATGTATGGCTTACCTGAATTTGTAGCTTATGCAAAAGAAAATAACATTACTCCAATTTTAGGAATGGATGTTAAATGTGATAACTACTTCTTTTCTTTATTCATTCAAAATGAAACTGGTTATTCAAATCTTTGTCATATCACATCTTTAGTCTCAAAAGCTCATTTAGACGGAAAAGAGCTAACTTTTGCAGAGATTTTGCCTTATGTAGATGGTTTAATTTGTGTATTGCCTATTGGCTATAACCCAATTTTTAAAGAAGTCAATTCCAATTTAAAAGATGAACTTTTGAAGATTTCAAAAGTTTTTAAGCATATCTTTATCGGAATTGAAATCTACCATAAAGAAGAAATCCCTCATGTCAATTTAATAAGAGAATTTGCATTAAAATATGCTTATGAAACAATTGCTTTCCCTTATATTCGTTATCTTAAAAAAGAAGATGCAATTGTTATAAATATGCTTGATGCAATCCGATTGAACACAACGATTGAGCAAAGTTTAGTGCCTACTGACTCTGACTTTTTCTTCAAAACAAAAGAAGAAATCGTTAAATTTTATACTCCTCTAGAGCTTAAAGATTGTGAGAAAATCAAAAACTTAATAAATTTTGATTTTAATAGGAAACGTGGCGAATTAATACATTATCTTGATAAAAATGATGAAGAAACTCGACTTTACTTTATTGATTTAATTAAAGCAGGTGCTAAAAAACATGGTTTAGATTTAGATAACAAAATTTATAAGCACCGCTTGAATTATGAATATCAAACCATTAAAAATTTAGGGTACATTAACTATTTTTTGGTTGTTCAAGATTATGTAAATTATGCTAAAAATAACGATATCCCTGTTGGACCAGGAAGAGGTTCAGCTGCTGGTAGTTTAATTTCATATTGTCTAGGAATCACCGATGTTGATCCAATTAAATATAATTTGCTTTTTGAAAGATTTTTAAACGCCAAAAGAAATTCATTACCTGATATTGATATTGATATTTCTGACGTTCGTAGAGAAGAAATCATATCCTATTTAATGAATAAATATGGAAATTTAAAAGTTGCTAGAGTAGCTGCTTTCCAAACAATTGCTGCCAAGCAAGCCATAAGAGATACAGCCAGAGTTTATGGATTCCCTGCTTCTTTTGTAAGTGAACTTTCCAAAACTATTCCAAATAATTTTAAAGATGAAAACGCTAAAAACTTCTCTTTAGACTATGCTTACGAACATATTCCAGCATTTAAAAATGCAGTAGATAGTGATGTTGATTATAAATTTATCTTTAAACAAGCTCATTACATTGAAGGTTTGCCTCGTCAAAGAGGACTACATGCTGCTGGTGTAATTTTGAACCAAGAAGATCTTACAAGTCATATTCCAGTAAATTATGAAAATGAGAATGAACTTGTTACACAATATGAAAAAAACTATCTTGAAAAGCAAGGTTTTCTCAAAATGGATATTCTTGGCTTATCTAATTTAACAGTAATCGATAATTGCCTTAAAAAAATCAAAAAAACCCGCAAAATTGACTTAAAAATGGAAGATATTCCTTTTGATACACCTGAAATTTTTAAACTAATTAGTGAATTTAAAACAATGGGTATTTTTCAGCTTGATACCAGTGCTGCTTATAATGCAATTGTTAACATTAAACCGAATTCTTTTTTAGATGTTGTTGCAACTATTTCATTAGATCGTCCTGGTCCAATGCAATTTATTCCAACATTCTCACGTAGAAAACATGGGCAAGAAAGGATTAACTATCTTTCTAGAACACTTGCTCCAATTTTAAAAGAAACATATGGAATTATTGTTTACCAAGAACAAATTATGCAAATTGCTCAAGCTTATGCTTCTTTCTCCTTTGCTGATGCTGATATATTTAGAAAAGCCATCAGTAAAAAAGATCGCCATGAACTTTTAGAAATGAAACAAAAATTTATTAAAGGTAGCGTTGCTAATGGCCATAATGGAGTTGAAGCTAATACTTTATTTGAACAAATTTTGAAATTTGCTAACTATGGTTTTAATAAATCTCATGCTGTAGCTTATGCCATGATTGCTTGTAAAGAAGCTTATTTAAAAGCTAATTACCCTGTTGAATTTTATTGTTCGATTCTAGATCAACAATATGGAAGTAACGACACCAAATTCTCTCGCTATTTAGGTGAAATCAGAAGTTCCAAGATAAAAATTTATTTACCAAACATTAACGAATCAACATTAAAATTTGAAATGTATAATGATGGCTTGCTAATGCCACTTCTTGGAATCAGCAATCTTCCTTCAAGAGTTGTAACTTCAATTGTATGGGAAAGGTCACAATATGGGCCATACGAATCATTTATTAATTTTGTAGTTAGAATGACCTATTTTGATGAAAAAATATCAGATTCAATATTATCAAAATTAATTGATGCTGGTGCTTTTGATACACTTTACTCAAATCGTAAAGCTTTAAAGATGTCAATTCCAAACGCAATTCAATATGGAAGCATGGTAAAAAGTTCAGAAGGAAAATTAATTAACGATTTCGGAATGGAATATCACATTCCAGATGTAATCGATGATCCAATAGAAAGACTCGATAATGAATGCGAAGCACTTGGAGTTATGATAAGTGATTCTCCATTAAATCACTTACCAGAAGAACTTCAAAATTTGAAGCATACTCTTATCGGTGATTTAAAAGTTGGCCAAACAACTACTATTGTCGGAATTGTTCGTTCGATTAAAAATATTGTTGTTAAAAATGGAAAAGATAAAGGTAAACCAATGGCATTTGTTACTGTTTTTGATGAAAGTGGCGAAGTTGATACAACTTTCTTCTCTTCAATCTGGGCAACTGCTGTTAGTGATATTGAAATAAATAAGATTGTTGTTCTTTCAGGACGATATGAAATGAGAAATAACTTAGGAAATTTCTTAGTTGGAACTATAAAGGTGGTATAAATATGTCAAAGATTATTGTAATTGATGGAAATAGTTTATTGTTTAGAGCTTTCTATGCAACATATTTTGACCCTTCCAATATCATGAGAACAAAAAGTGGGCAAGCTACTAATGCTATTTTCGCTTTTTCAAATATGATTACTTCACTTTTGTCTAATCTTAAAAAAGGTGATGGTATTTTTGTTGCATTTGATGCGGGTAAACATACGTTTCGTCATCAAGAATATAAAGAATATAAAGCAAATCGTCCTCCACTACCTGAAGATTTAATTTCTCAATTCCCTATCGCCAGAGAATTTCTTGATAAATTAAATATTACTCACTATGAATGTGATAACCTTGAAGCTGATGACATTTGTGGAATTATTGCTGATAAAGCTCAAAAAGAAGGCTACAAAGTTTATATCTATACAAGTGATAAAGATTATTTGCAATTAATCGATGAAAACATCACAATCGAACTCATCAAAAAAGGTTTAAAAGACATTAAAGAAATGACTCCAGAAACTTTTAAAGAAGAATGGGGTTTTAAACCTATTCAAATTACTGACTATAAAGGATTAAGAGGAGACGATTCTGATAACCTTAAAGGCATACCTGGAGTCGGTGATAAAACTGCAAAACAATTAATACAAAAGTTTGGTGATTTAGAAAACATCATTTTAAATGCTGACACCAAAACTAAAGTCGGTCGAAACATTATTGACTTCCAAGAAAACGGAAGAATGTGCAAACATCTTGCTATCATTGCAAAAGATCAAGAGCTTCCAATCACAGTAAATAACACTATTTATGATGGATATAAATTTAACTCTGTAACAGAATTTGCAAATAAATACGAATTTAAACACTTAGTTTCAAAAATGCCAAAATCTTTTAAAATTGAAGAGAAACTAAATGAAAAAGTTGAGTTTTGCGAAGTTTTTGATTCATACGAATTGAATTTTGAAGATAGAATTGGCATTGATGTTGATATAGAAAATGTCAATTACCATGACGCTATGTTTAATGGCTTAGCCTTTTCCGTAAACGATAAAACTTACTACATCAGTAAAACCAATCTATTAAAAGATGAGAAACTTCTCTCGATTTTAAAAGATGAAAATATCAAAAAATTCGCATTTGATTTTAAAAAAATTCGCTACATTTTAGTAAAAAATAATATTGAAGTTAATGGACTATTTTTTGATTTAGGCCTTGCTAGTTATCTTCTTGATTCATCAATTAAAAATGATATTGAAAGTGTATTGAATTATTATTCTATCGATATTAGTTATGCCACTACTAAAGATTTACTTTTTGATGATTCTTCAAGACAAATCGCAATAGCTAGTGCTTACTACTCCTTATATCTTTATGAAAACATTAAGAAGAAATTGATGGATAGAAATCAATATGATCTTCTTATCGATATCGAGCAACCTTTAACTATTGTTCTTTGCGACATGGAACTTGAAGGCTTCCCGCTAGATAAAGATACACTTCTTTCTTTTAAAGAAATTTATCAGGAAAAACTTAACATTTTAACAAAAGAAATTCATGAACTTGCCGGAGAAGAATTTAATATAAATTCTCCAAAACAAGTTTCGCATATTTTATTTGAAAAGCTTAACTTAAAAGGAAACAAAAAAGGTTCTACTAGTGTTGAAGTTTTAGAGTCTTTAAAAGATGCTCATCCAATCATTCCGAAGATTTTAGAATATCGTAAATACGCAAAAATTATTTCAACTTATGTTGATGGACTTATTCCTTTTATTCATGAAGATGGAAAAGTTCATTCAACATTTAATCAAGCTCTTACAACTACAGGCCGTTTATCATCAAGCGAACCAAATCTTCAAAACATTTCCACACGTGATGAAGAAGGTAAACAAATTAGAAAAGCTTTTTTCTACAAAGAAAAAAATTTATCAATTTTATCTTTAGATTATTCTCAAATTGAACTTCGAATTTTAGCACATCTATCAGGAGCAACCAGTATGATTAATTTCTTCAATAATGATGAAGACGTTCATGCTTCTACTGCAATTAAAATCTTTAACCTAGATAGAGAGCCAACTAGTGCTGAAAGACGACAAGCCAAAACCGTCAACTTTGGTATTGTCTACGGAATCAGTGATTATGGTTTAAGTGAACAGCTTGATTGCTCCATTTTCGAAGCAAAAGAAATCATTAAAAACTTCTATCAAGCTTTCCCAGAAATTAAAAGATTTTTAAATCACCTAATTGATGAAGCTACTGAAAAAGGCTATGCCGAAACGATGTTCCATAGAAGAAGATATCTTCCTGAACTTCAATCAACTCAATATCAAGTTAGAGAATTTGCTAAACGTGCGGCTATGAATGCTCCAATTCAAGGTAGTGCTGCTGATTTAATGAAAGTTTCGATGATAAAAGTTTATAACGCTATAAAAGAAAAAGGATTTAAATCAAAAATTGTTTCCCAAATTCATGACGAATTAATTTTCAAAGTTTACGAAGATGAAAAAGATGAATTTTACAGAACTGTAAAAGACGTTATGGAAAGTGCAGTTAAGTTACAAGTCAAATTAAAAGTAGATGGAGGTTATGCTAGAGACTGGTTCTCTGCTAAGTAAATATGCCTGAATTACCTGAAGTTGAAACTGTAAAAAATATACTTGAACCTTTAATTGCTAATAAAACAATTGACCACGTCGAAGTATTTTATGATCGACTTGTTCAATCTGATTTAAATGAATTCAAAGAAAAATTAAAAGGTAAAAAATTTTTAAGTTTATCTCGATATGGAAAATTTCTATTCTTTCATTTAAGTGATGATTTAGTCATTATTTCTCATTTAAGAATGGAAGGAAAATATCGTTATACAAAAGAAGCTAACCCTCGTATAAAAGCAACTTCTGCTCTTTTTTATCTAACTGATGGTACCTATTTAGCCTATGATGACACAAGAAAATTTGGTTTAATGTATCTCACTGATGAAAAGAATTACAAAAAAGTGCCAATGATTCAAAAGCTAGGTGTCGAAGCAAACAAAATTCAAGACTCAGACTTAGAAACTTTATATAAAAAATTTAATCGCAAAAAACCAATGAAGGATTTGCTCCTTGATCAAACTATTTTGTGTGGTATCGGAAATATTTATGCAGATGAAATTTTATATCAATGCAATATAAATCCTTTAACTAAAGGTTCGGATTTAACTCACGAAGATATTGATAACATCGCAAAATATGCAAAAATCACACTTGATCGTGCTATAAAACTTGGCGGTTCAACAATCCATAGTTTTCATCCTAGCGAAGGTGTTGACGGACGTTTCCAAGAAAAGCTTTTAGCTTATGGCCGAAATGGTGAAACTTGCCCAAATTGTGGAACAAGATTTCATAAAATTTTTGTAAGCGGACGCGGAACAACTTTTTGTCCAAACTGTCAAATTAACCATGAACTTGAAAAAGCCATCGGAATTACTGGCCCAATAGGAAGTGGAAAATCCACTATTTTAAATTACTTAAAAACTAAAAACTACAGTACCATATCTTGTGATGAACTAGTTCATGAATTGTACAGAGATCCACTGCACAAAATAAAAGTCAGTAAAATTTTACGTCATCCATTTGACATCGATAATCCAGCTTTAGTTCATCAAACTAGAGAAATAATGATTCAAAATCCTTATATCAAAAAGGCTGTTGAAGACTATATTTACCCAATTTTAGAAGAAAAACTCCTGCAAATCCTTGATAAAAATGAAAAAGTCGCTATTGAAGCACCAACTCTTTTTAAAGCACATCTTGAATATTTATTTAAAACAATTTTAGTTATTGAAATCTCAGAAGAACAACAAATTAAAAATTTAAAAAATAGAAACGACAATGTCACTTCTTCTAAATCATTAAACAAAGATTATTTTTTTGTAAAGTCAAATAAAATCAAAATTATTAAAGCAAATGGAAATTTTGAAGATTTATATAAGCAAGTAGATAAAGCGCTTGAAAATTAATAAAGTGCTAAACTTCCAGCATCAACAAGTCCATTACATTTTGTTCTAATTAAATCAAATATTTTTTTGCTAATAATATCTTTACCATATTTTTTAAATGTATATAATTCTTCAACTTCATCAAAATTAAAATCACTAGTGAAAATTGTTAATTTATTTTTAGCATTTCTCTCTTGGATAATCGGAAGTAAGATTGTATCTCTAATTAATTCGTTTTTATATTCGCTTCCAAAGTTATCAATTACTAAAAAGTCAACGTTTGAATATTGATTTAAGAGTTCATTAAAGTAAGATTTATCTGTAAAGTAGAGTTCATTAAGTTGTTTAAATCTTAAAATAGAATCAGCAAAGCCATATGAATAATTTTTATATTTTTTCATCGAGTATAGTTTGCGTAATAAAGCAAAAGATGCATAACTACGGCCGCTTCTAGGTGCTCCGTAAAGATAAATCCAACGCCCATTTTTTAACTTATTGTTGATATCTTTAGTCAAACTTTTAATACATTTTTCTAAGTTTGCATCTGTTGGTAAACTAGTAAAATCATATACAAAGAAATGATTTAAAAAGTCAGTGTAATCTTTAAAAGGTTTAAGTGTTTCAAAATTTCTTTCAATTAATGTACCATTTCTAACCAAAACTAAACGTTGAGTCATATTTTTTTTAATACAATCTTCATAAGTTTTAATTTCTTTAGCTTTATGCATATCGTCTAAATATTCTTTAAACTTAGTGACATTCTTTTTTATCTCGAGATTGTTCCAACCTTCTTCAACAAGCGTAGGATAAAATTCATCATTTAGTATCTCGTTATAAAGCTGATCAGAGTAAGCGTCTAAATCTTTAACTGATATTTTGATTGGAGATTTAATTTTTTCCATATTTCATCCCTCGTCATCTTCATCAAAGAAACTTGTGCCATCGTCAATATCTTCTTCATATTGGCCATTTGGTTTTAGGTTCTCTTTGGCTGGCTTATCGTAATTTTTATACTTATCTTCTTTAGTAACCTTTTGATCTCTTCTATTAAAGTCTTCTAAACAATCGAGTGTATTTTTGCAGCCTTTTCTAACCAAAGTAGTTGCTATTTTAAGAACATAGTTCCTATTAAGTTCGCCGTTTTGAATTCTTAAAACACGATCAATTAAGGCATTAATCATACCATTAGACAATCCAACATTGGCACTCAATTCTTCTATTAAATTTAAGTCTGCTTCGCTTAAATCAACACCGTTTTGCTTTGACTTAAGGAATTTAACAGGTGAGGTGCTTTCATAGAATCTAACAAGATTAGCTACATCACTTGTTGAATTAATTTTTGTAATTTTTTCAGTTTTATTGGCTGAAACACGATAACTTTTAACATATGTTCTTGCTAAATTTTTAAGTTTATTTTTATCTACTTTGTTGCCTTTAAACTCTTCAACTAAGAAACATTCGGTTAAAAGTCCTCCTATATCTTTTTCTTTAAGTCCATATAAAGTTGCAATGTGTCTAATATATTCGATTTCTTCATCGGTTAAAGAACTAACTTTTATTTGAGTATTATTTTTCAAGTAATTAATAAATTTGATCTCGCTGAAATCATCACGAAGTTCATTTTTATTATATCCTTCAAGAGTCATCCCCTTGTTTAAATCTAAAACGCTAGGATTAAAATCAATCATAAATGATTCATCAACTTTTGCGGATATGTTTTCATAATCTTTATAGTTTCGCTTAATTTCATACTTTTTAAGGATCTTTTCAGCTTCATCATTTCCCACTCTTTGACAAAATAACCCTTTCAAAGTCAAGTTATTAAAGAAATTTTTAGGTGTTAAAACATCAGTAACAATTAAAATATATTTTTCTTCTTTTTTATTTTTCAAAAAGGAAATTAAACCAATACTTTCAAGCGTTTTTTTAGCAAGTAAGAAATTTTGAAGGTTAAGTTGGGAATCTTTAACCAAAGTTTCCAAAGAAGTAATCTTGTCTTCATTCTTTACTTCATTTGCTAAAAATAAATATAAAAAAGTTGCATCGCTTCCGATTAAAGGCAGATACAAATCAAAAAGGAATTTTGAACCTTCAAAATTTAAAAGTCCATTCTTAACAAGTTTAATTTCACTACTTAAATCAATCATCTTTAAAATTATACATTAAAAACCAAGAATTATTAGATGAATTTTTTTCAACTTTCATCCGAGAAGATTCCACTATATTTAACTAGTTTAAATATAGAAATTAACATTAATATTCACTATAATTATTTTAAGTGTTTAGGAGGTTAAACCTAATGGTTAAAAAAATAGGTATTCTTACAAGTGGCGGCGATGCCCCAGGAATGAACGCAGCACTTGTTGGTGCAATAAGAACAGGATATAAACTCGGAAAAGAAATGTATGTTGTTTATGATGGTTACAAGGGTTTATTAGATAATAATTTCGTTAAAGTTAAACCAGACTTTGCTGAAGATAAAATGTCTTCCGGTGGAACTGTTATTAAAACAAAACGTCTCCCAGAATTTAAAGAAGAAAGCGTTAGAAAAGAAGCTGTCAAAAATCTTCAAAAAGAAGGAATTGAAGCTTTAATCGTTATTGGTGGCGATGGAAGCTATATGGGAGCTAAAAAATTAACCGAAATGGGAATCAATTGTGTTGGTCTTCCAGGAACAATTGATAATGATATAGCAAGTAGCGATGTTACAATTGGTTTTGACACCGCTTTAAATAATATTGTTTCAGCTGTTGATAAGATTGGCGAAACAATGTCATCACACAATAGATGCTGTGTTGTTGAAATCATGGGGAATAACTGTCCAGATTTAACTTTATATGCTGCTATTGCTTGCAATGCTGACTACATGATTACAATTGATCGTCCATATGATGAAAAAGACTTAATGGAAACTTTAAAAGCTAAAAAAGCTGCCGGTCAAGATCACGTCCTTGTTTTTGTTGCTGAAAAATTACTTGATGTTAATGCTTTAGCTAAAAAAATTATGGCAGAAACTGGATGGGATACTAGAGCTGATGTTTTAGGTTATATTCAAAGAGGTGGAACTCCTTCTGCTATGGAAAGATTTAATGCAGTTAGAATGGGTTCTTATGCTGTCGAACTTTTAGACCAAGGAATTGGTGGAGTTTGCGTTGGTCTTGTTGACAATAAATTAAAATATTATGACATTATCGAATCCTTTGATTTGGAAAGAAACAAACATGAGGATTTATATAAAACATTTGATTTAATCAAGTAAGGAATTAAATATGGAAAACGTAAATTTAACCAAGAAAACTAAAATCGTTTGTACTATTGGTCCAGCAAGTGACAACATGGAAATGTTAAGAAAACTTATTGCCAATGGTATGAACATAATGAGAATGAATTTCTCTCATGGCGATTACAATGAGCAACTTAAAAAACTTCAACTTGCAAGAGAGCTTGAAAAAGAAGGAATCTATATTGCTACAATGCTCGACACCAAAGGTCCTGAAATTAGATGTCATGATATGAAAGATGATAAAATCTTAATTCAAAAAGACCAAATTACTAGAATTTCAATGAAAAAAGTTTTAGGTACTCCAGAAAAAATTTCTGTTACCTTCGATAAACTTTATGACGATGTTGAAATTGGTGCTCATATTAAGATTGACGATGGTAAACTCGACCTTGAAGTCATTGATAAAGATCCTGAAAACCATGAAATTATTACAAAAGCTTTAAATACACATGCTATCAGCTCTAAAAAAGGTGTTAACTGTGCTGGTGCAAAATTAAACTCACTTCAATTTATTTCTAAAAAAGATGAACAAGATTTAATTTGGGGCTGTGAAAATGGAGTTGATTTTATCAGTGCTTCATTTGTCCGCTGCGCGAAAGATGTTCAAGATATTAGAGATATTTTAATTGCTCACGGCCATCCAGAAATTAAAATTATTTCTAAAATTGAAAACTATCAAGCTATGGATTGCCTTGAAGAAATCGTCAATGAAAGCGATGGAATCATGGTTGCAAGAGGTGATTTAGGACTTGAAATTCCTGAAGAGGAAGTTCCAATTGTTCAAAAGAAACTTATCGATATGTGTAGAAGAAAAGGAAAACCAGTCATTACTGCTACTCAAATGCTTGATTCAATGATGAAATCTCCAATTCCTACTCGTGCTGAAGTCAGCGATGTTGCTACTGCTATTACTGAATCTACAGATTGTGTTATGCTTTCTGGCGAATCAGCAAGTGGTGATTATCCAGCTGAAAGTGTTATGATGCAAACCAAGATTGCTCGCACTATGGAAAAAACTTTAGATTATGAAGCTTTTGCAAAAGAAGCTTATGATACTTCTAATAAAGACAATAATGATGCTATTGCAAACGCAATTTGTAATACTGCTAAATTAATTGGTGCTAAACTTATTGTTTCTTATACAGATTCAGGAAGATCATCAAGAAGAATTTCAAAAGCTCGTCCATGTTGTCCAATTCTTTCAATTTCTAACAAACTTACAACAGTTAGACAAAATGCAATTTATTGGGGCGTTAACTCAGTTTTATTAAAAACAAAGAGAATGCCTGAATTTATTGAAGACATGGAAGTTGTTGCAATTGTTCATGCAAAGAGATTTGGCTGTAAACCTGGCGATCAAATCTTAATTTCTGGCGGAACTCCTACTGGAAGTGGCCGTACAAACTTCATGAGAATCGTCACTATTCCTCAAGAAAGAGATTTATTATAGTTTACAAAAAAATTAATTAGTTATATTATTTTCTTGCGTTGAAAAAGACATGTTGTTATCCCTCTCTTTTTTAGAGAATGAAGCAATTTGGTGAAAGCTTCTAAAAGATGAATAACAAAACTACTTTGGAGCAATTAAGGAAACTTAACGTTAACTTACGAAACAAGTTAAAAATGAGTGATGAAAGAAAAACAAATTCTTTCATAAATAAGGTGGTACCACGTAACTTACGTCCTTAGTCGATTTGACTAAGGACGTTTTTTATTAAAGGGAGTTAAATTATGGAACTTATATTAAAAGATGGTAAAAAAATTAATGTTGAAGAAGGTAAAAACGGACATGATGTTGCTTTAACTATTACTGAAAGTTTAGCTAAAGCTTCTCTTGCTTATAAATTAAATGATAAATTATATGATTTATATCGCCCAATTAAAGAAAGCGGTAATTTTGAACTTATCACAAAAGATAGTCCAGAAGCTTTTCATATTTTAAATCACTCTGCTGCTCACCTCATGGCAGAAGCTATTTCTCTTCTTTTTAAAGGAGCAAAATTTGGTGTTGGACCTGCTATTGAAGATGGTTTCTATTATGATGTTGATTTAAATGACTACGTCTTAAAAGAAGAAGATTTAAGAAAAATCGAAGCAAAAATGAAAGATCTTTCTAAGAAAAATGAATATATTATTAGAGAAGACGTTTCAAAAGAAAAAGCCCTTGAACTTTTTAAAGACGATGAATACAAAGAAGAATTAATTAATGAACTTGACGAAAACGATGAAATAAGTGTCTATAGACAAGGCAGTTATTTAGATTTATGCCTTGGACCTCACGTTCCTTCAACTGGCTTTATTAAGCACTTCAAACTTGATAGCATTGCTGGAGCTTATTGGAGAGGAAATAGTGAAAATAAGCAATTAAGCAGAATTTATGGTATTGCTTGTTTTTCAAAAGAAGAACTTGCTGAAAAAGAAAGATTAAAAGAAGAAGCTAAAAAAAGAGATCACCGTAAAATTGGTAAAGACCTTGGCTTATTTATGCTTACTGAATATGGTCCAGGCTTCCCATTCTTCTTACCAAATGGATTAATGCTTAGAAGACAAATTGAATCTTGGTGGTATAAAATTCACGATGAATACGGCTATAAATTAATTAAAACTCCTATCATTCTTTCAAAAAAATTATGGTTAACTAGCGGTCACTGGGATCACTACAAAGACAACATGTATACCACAAAAATCGACGAAAAAGATTACGCTATTAAACCAATGAATTGTCCTGGAGCTATTCTTGTTTATAATAGTGAACTCCACTCCTATAAAGATTTACCACTCAGACTTGGCGAACTTGGTATTGTTCATAGACATGAAGCAAGTGGCGCATTAAATGGTTTATTTAGGGTTAGAAACTTTACTCAAGATGATGCTCATATTTTCTGTACAAGAGATCAACTTAAGAGTGAGATTGAAACACTACTTGGCTTATATGACAAGATTTATTCTGTCTTCGGATTAGATTATTCAATCGTTTTATCTACAAAACCAGAAAAAGATTATATTGGCGATGATGAAATCTGGGCTCAAAGCGAAGAAATTTTAGCTGATGCTTGTAAAGCAAGTGGCCATGAATTCAAGATCAACCCAGGTGATGGCGCTTTCTATGGACCAAAACTTGACTTCAAATTAAAAGATTGTATGGGGAGAATTTGGCAATGTGGAACAATTCAACTCGATATGAACCTTCCAGAAAGATTTGATTGTACTTATGTCAATGCTAAAGGCGAAAAAGAAAGACCAATCATGCTTCATAGAGCAATTCTTGGCTCATTTGAAAGATTTATTGGTATTATCACTGAACATTTTGCAGGTGCTTTCCCAACATGGTGTGCTCCACTTCAAGTTAAAGTTTTACCAGTTAACCCAAAAATCCATAGTGAATATGCTGAAAAACTTGTTAGTGGCTTAAGAGCGCATGATTTAAGAGCTGAAATCGATGAAAGTGATGAAAAACTTGGCTATAGATTAAGAAATGCTGTTATCAAGAAAATCCCATATACTCTTGTCATTGGTGATAAAGAAATGGAAAATGGAACAGTCACATATCGTAAATATGGAACTGAAAAACAAGTTACTGTTTCTCTTGAAGAATTTGTAAATATGGTTCAAGAAGAAATTAAAACTAAAGCACTTCTTGTTGATCCTAAAAACTTAAAACTTTAATGAAAACAAATGCAATGCGTATTCTAGATTCTCATAAAATCAAGTATGAAATCTTTGAATACGCAAGTGATCAAAGTTTAACTGGTGAAGATATTGCTTCAATTTTAAAAGAAGATCCTTCTAAGTGTTTTAAAACATTAATTACTGAAGGAAAACCTCATGAATATTATGCTTTTCTTGTTCCAGTAAATAAGGAATTAGATTTAAAGAAAGCAGCTTCTTCTATTAATGAAAAAAGCGTTTCAATGATTCCTTTTAAAGATTTATTAAAAGTAACTGGCTATATTCATGGAGGTTGTTCACCTCTTGGAATGAAGAAAAACTATCCGGTCACCATTGATGAATCGGCTAAAAATTATGAAGAAATTTATCTAAGCGGCGGCAAGGTTGGACTTCAAATAAAGCTGAAATTATCAGATTTAATTTCAATTATTTCTCCTAATTTTACATCGATTACTAGATAAAAACCTTGCAAATCTGCAATTAAATTATCTTTTTAAAGAAGTTGCCTTAAAATTGGTAACTTCTTTTTTTATAAAAAAAGACCACCTCCTAAGAGACGGCCTTTACAATTTTAAGTTTTAAATTTTAACTTAGAATGGGAATGTTGCTCCAATTGTTCCTAAATTGAAGTTCATGATAGCTCCAGTTAATGAGCCAATACTATCAACAGCAAGTTTAGCATCTTGAATTACCCATGAAGCAATATCTGGAGATACACAGCTTAAACCATATAATACCCAAACATAAATATCTGCTAACACAAATCCAATTGCTACACCAGCGGCTAAACCAAGAACTTTATCTAAGAATCTGCCAACAAATCCAGTACCATTTAATATTCCACCAATAAGTTTCATTACTATGAAAAGAATTAAATAAGTTACTAGGAAGGTTACAACGTAACAGCCAACTAAGACAAGGCCAGAAGCCCACTCATTAGATGCGAGCCAATTAACAATTGGTTCAACATTGTTGACAAGATAATCAGAAATAGTTCCGCCAAGATAGAAACAGACAAGTCCCGAGCCTGCTAAGCAGACAAGTTTACTAGATTTTTTAACAAATCCTGAAACAACACCCGATATTGTACTTAAAACTACTAATGCAATAATAACAATATCGCTAATTGACATAAAGTTTTAAATTATTTTGCTTTTCCTTGATTTGCAACAGCATTCATTGCAGCAGCAACTTTTTCTTGGTCGCCAAGATATCTTTTGCTTAAAACGTTGAAATGTTCATCGAATTCATAAACTAGTGGGACACCTGTAGGAATGTTAACACCAACGATATCATCATCACTAATCTTGTCAAGATATTTAACAAGAGCTCTTAAGCTGTTACCATGAGCTGCAATGATAACTCTTTTACCACTGACGATAGCTGGTTTAATTTCGCAATCCCAATATGGTAAAACTCTAGCAACTGTATCTTTTAAACATTCTGTTAATGGTAAATCATCAACACTAACGTTTCTATATGTTTCTTGATTTGCTGGGTTTCTTGGATCATCAACTTTTAATGCTGGAGGTTGAACATCATAACTTCTTCTCCAAATTTTAACTTGATCTTCACCATATTTCTCAGCTGTTTCTGATTTATTTAAGCCTTGTAAAGCACCATAATGTCTTTCATTTAATCTCCAAGTTTTATGGACTGGGATAAATTCTTCACCCATTTCACCTAAAACAAAGTTTAATGTGTGAATGGCTCTTTTTAAGTATGATGTGTAAGCAACATCAAAGTGGAAACCTTCTTCTTTTAATAATTTACCGCCAAGTTTAGCTTCTTCAACGCCTTTTTCACTTAATTCAACATCTGTCCAACCTGTGAATAAATTTAATTTATTCCATTCAGATTCACCATGTCTAATAAGGACTAATTCATATTTTTTTGACATAAAAATCTCCTTTTTTTACAACACATATTCTAATATTTTTGCTAGAATATTTCCATATATAAAAGCAATATTGACTATTGAAAGAAAGAGATTAAAATTTAGGACTATGATTAGGAAATTTGCAAGGTTCATGAAACCTTATCGCGTTCAATTTATCTTGGGTGTTGTGTGCACTATACTAGAAGCAAGTTGTGAAGTATTCCTTCCTTTTTTAATGAATGTTCTCATAAAAAATGGAATTCACACAAACGATAATATCACATATACAATGGATACGGCCTATGTTTTGATGATAGGCGGCGTAATGATTGGTGTTTCACTTTTAGCATTCTTTTTAGGATTAGGAAGCGCTCGTTTTTCAGCCATTGCTTGTCGTGGATTTGGCTATGAAATAAGAAAAGAACAATACAAGAAAATTCAAGATTATTCATTTAAAAATTTAGATGAATTTAGAGCTTCTTCTTTAATTACTAGACTTACTAATGATGTTCAAATTTTAAGTGATACTTTATGCGTTTCAATGCGACCTGCTTTAAGATCGCCATTTATGTTAATTTTCTCTTTAACTTTTGCTTTAATAATTTCTCCAACTTTATCAGTGGTCTTTTTTGTAGCTCTTGTTTTCTTAGGTGCAATGATTTTTTCAATAGTTCATATCGTTAAACCTAAATTCTTAATGATTCAAAAGCTACTCGATAACATTAATAGAGTTACTCAAGAATCAATCATTGCTATTAAAACAATCAAAGCTTACTATAAAAAAGACTTTGAAATCGAAAAATTCAATAAAGCTAATCAAGAATTAACTGGAACGGCTAGAAAAACTCTTTCAATTAATGCTATTGCACTGCCTGCTGGTCAACTTGCAAATTATGGAACAATGATAGCCATTATTTATTTTGGTGGTGTTTTATATATGCAACCAGGTCATGCTATTGCTCTTGAAGACATTCAAACTTTCTTAACTTATGTTATGCAACTTTTAGCTACGATTATGATGTTCTCAAACGTCTTAATGGCTATAAATAGATCGACCGCTTCATTTTATAGAATCAATCAAGTCCTTGATGCTAATAGTGAAATCATTGATAAAAAAGATTCTAAACTCGAACTTGAAAACGGTGATGTTGAGTTCAAAAATGTTTTCTTTAAATACAAAGAAGACGCTAAAGAATACGTTTTAAAAGATATCAATTTTTCAATAAAAAATGGGGAATTTGTAGGGATTATTGGTCAAACAGGCTCTTCTAAATCTACACTTATTTCTTTAATTGACCGTTTTTATGACGCCACGGAAGGCGAAATTTTAATCGGAGATAAAAACATAAAAGATTATTCTTTATATGAATTAAGAGAAGGAATTTCTATTTCTTTCCAATCACCACTTCTTTTTAAAGGAACAGTTTTAGATAACTTAAAATGGGGTAATAAAAACGCCACTATGGATGAAGTTATTAAAGCTTGTAAAATTGCTGAATGTTATGATTTCATCACAAAACAATTAAGTGATGGATTTAATACTATGATTTCACAAGGCGGAACTTCAGTTTCAGGCGGTCAAAGACAAAGACTTTGTATCGCTCGTGCAATCCTTAAAAATCCAAAAATTTTAATCCTAGATGATTCTTTCTCAGCTTTAGATAAAATCACTGAAGCTAAAGTAAAAGAAAATCTAAGAAAAGATTTACCAAATCTAACTAAAATTGTTATCTCTCAAAAAATTAGTGCCATTAAAGATGCAGATAAAATTATTGTTTTAGATAATGGTGCAATTACAAATATCGGAAAACACGAAGAACTTTTAGAAAAAGATGAAATCTATAAAGATATAGATAACTTACAAAAGATTGGAGGTAGTGAAAATGCCTAGAATTAATAGCTCACCTCAAAAATATTCTCGTCCAACAAATATTTTAAAAACTCTATTTAGATTATTTACTTATTTTGGAAAGAAAAAATATCTTTTAATCCTTGTTGTTATTTTAGTTATCTACACTTCTTTTGCTAATATTTTTGGCTCTTACATGTTAGGAAGAGTTATTGATACTGCAATTAAAAATGAAGACAGCCAAGCCCTATTAACTTCTACTTTAACTTTAATTGGAATTTATGTAGCTGGAGTAATTTGTGATTTATCTTACACTCAAATCATGGTTAGACTTTCGCAAAGTGTCCTTTATAATTTACGTAAAGAATTATCAATTCATAACCAAAATTTACCATTATCTTATTTTGATGAACATAATCATGGCGAAATAATGAGTTATTTTACAAATGATGTTGATACTCTAGTAAATGCTTTAAATGATAGTTTTGCTAACATTATTCTTTCTTTCTGTAATATAGTTGGCACCGTTGTTGTTTTACTTTTTATCAATGTTTATCTTGCCTTAATAATTTATGTCTTTATGATTGGTATTGCTTTATTTATTTTCTTCAATACCAAAAAATGTCGTAAATATTTCACCATGCAACAAAGTGAAATTGCCAATATTAACTCTAAAGTTGAAGAAGATATTAATGGAGTTAGAGTTGTAAAAGCTTTTAATCATGAGGATGATAGTTTTGAAAGTTTTGATAAAGTAAATAAAGCTTGGCTCAATGCTTCAACTAAATCTTTCTTTCATACTCAACTTAATATTCCAGTTATTGTTTCTTTATCATTTATTCAATTTGCTGTAGCTTGTGTTGTAGGTAGTGTTTTCTTAGTAAATGGCTGGATAGTTGGAATTGGTGCTTTGACCACTTACTTAGTTAATGTTAGACAAAGCGCTCAACCATTTAATTTCTTCACTCAACACATTAATAATATTCTTACTGCCCTTGCAGGTAGTGAAAGAATCTTCCGTTTCCTTGATGAAAAAGAGGAAGAAGATAATGGCAAAGTTGAACTTGTTAAACTTGGCGATGCTAATACACTTCACGACTATAAATCTCGTTATGCTTGGAGCGTCCCTCAAGAAGATGGCACTACTAAACTTGTTCCATTAAAAGGTGAAATTGTTTTTAAAAACGTAACTTTTGGTTATGTTCCTGATAAACCAGTCTTAAAAGATATTAGTTTTTATGCTAAAGATGGCCAAAAAATCGCTTTTGTTGGCTCAACTGGAGCTGGAAAAACTACAATCATTTCTTTAATTACTAGATTCTACAACATTCAAAAAGGTGAAATTATTTATGATGGAATTAATGTTAAAGACATGAAACTTGAAGGACTTAGAAGATCTATTTCAATGGTTACTCAAGATACTCACTTATTTACAGGAACCATAAAAGAAAATATTAAATATTCTAGAATGCACTCCACTGATGAAGAAGTTATTAATGCAGCTAAAATTGCAAACTGTGATTCCTTCATTAGAATGCTTCCAAATGGATATGATACGATGCTTTATGATGATGGACATAATTTATCAGAAGGTCAAAGACAACTTTTAGCTTTAGCTCGTGCTGCTTTAAGTATGCCACCAATTTTAATTCTTGATGAAGCTACAAGTAACATTGATACTCGTAGTGAAAAACTTGTTCAAAAATCGATGGATGTTCTTATGCAAAATAGAACAGTTCTTGTTATTGCGCATCGTTTATCAACTGTTAAAAATAGTGATGCTATTTTATATCTCGAAAACGGAAAAATTGTTGAACGTGGCTCTAATGACGAATTACTTAAAATGAAGGGTAAATATTACGCCCTTTATGAAGGTAAAGCAGAACTTGAATAAAGTAAACTTCTAAATTTTCAATTTCTAAATTAAAAGCTCGTCAAAAACGAGCTTTTAATTATATCAATTTTCTTTTTTATTAAAGTGGCAACATTGAATAATCAACAACAAACATATCATTATATCCACCTAGTGAGATTATAACTTCATATGTCACTTCATTAATTGCCATCTCTTTAACGAATTCATATTCGTCTATATTTTCTAAATTGTATTCAAACCCTGCTTCACCTAGTGCTTTTGAAAATAACACCAAAAGATCATCATATTGTAAGTCAACGTTGTCGCCATAAGAATCTAAAGCCATTGCAATTTGCGCTGTATTAGGTGTTGTTTGTTCATAAACATATTTCAATGTTTTTGCTTCGGGATCAAATGTCATTTCAAGAGTAAAATCTTCGCCAACTCCATGTAAGGTATTTCCTTCTGCTGTATAAGTGAAGCTTTCACCAAACCAACCTCCACCATAACTTCCCGTTCCATCTTCATAAAGTTCAATTGCATCATAATCTTCATTTGACCAAGAACCAATATAAGCAGGTAATGTTTCTCCATCAGCTGGTTCTTCCTCTTCAAAAACATCAAGAGTTCCTTCTTCGACTATATGTTCACTTTTAGCAACACCTGCAGTAGTAACATTTGCAATTGGAGCAACGCTATCTACCGAAGTAACTGGTGTTGGCAAAATATTGATAACTTCAGTTGGAATAACTTCGTTTAATGCTTGAGCTTGTTCGTCAGTTTTTAAATAATCTTCCCATTTTGTAAGTTTATCAGTATTTGTATTAACTGTTTGTTCCGGAATTGTAGTTGTACCAACATTTGTATATTTAACAATCTCTTTTGAACCCCATGGACCACTAGTTTCAAATGTAACATCACCATTATCACCTAAAGTAATTTTGAGTGTATCAATGGTGGTTGATGAGAATGGAGAATAGGTACTTGAAGTATCGGCAACAAAATAATATGGAATGTCCTCAGATTTTAAAGTGTAAGTATTTCCTTCTTTATCGAAGAAAGCCGAACTTATCTCAAAACCAGCAACCATTTGTGGAACAATTTGTACATTCTCTCTATCACTGCTGAATGTAAAAAATTCATCTCTAATCTTTACAGATTGACGTACTGAATATTGATAAAGTTCTAAGAAATCATCAAATTCACTAAGTTGTTCATAATAATATGTTTCAACGGGTGCAGCATTCGTAATATCAGATACTTCTCCAAATATATCTTGAAGGAAATGTTCGCCTCCATCACTATAACCTCTTGTGACTTCGCCATCAGCAGTAACTTCAACAGTATAATTATGTTTTTTCAATCTATCTAAAGCAGTTTTTAATGTTTCGTCTTCAGTAACATCAACTTTTTTAGGAGTGTCAAGGGAATCAACACCAAAATGAGTAAATGTACCAGTAAATGAAACACTTGATTCATACCATTCAAAGTCTGGAATTGCAAAATGGCCTTCGTAACTTGCTAAATGTCCATCTTTTACCGTAATTACAAATTCCTCAACATGATAAGCAAGTTGAATATCACCAAAAATAATTTGAGCAATTCCAGTAATAGTATCTGAAAGTTTTGGATCTTCTACATTTAAATGAAATTTATTTGTATCTGTTGGATCGACTGTAAAATCACTTGCTGTAAGATAATTAAATGGATTTCCAAAAGTTCTATACCACTCTAAATTAGCATCGGTTGCAGCATCCAAAACATCTGAATAAACAAGTTCATTGCTTATTCCTAAATAAGTAGTTGCTAAATATCCATTTTCTGGATTTTTCGCAAACAAATAAATTGTTTCAGCATTAGTATCAGATACATCAATTGGTGTGTCAAAATCACCACTATAATCATATTTAGAAGCGTAACGAGTAATTCGATTGTAATCGCCACTCATTTCACTAGTGATACGACGAGCATATCTTGATGGACTTCCAGATGGAGTTCCATCGTTTTTGTAATATTGCTGTCTTTCTTCATAGATGGTGTCTAATGCTAATCCATCACGAGCTTCACTAAGTGCAGTAGTTAAAATTAAATCTGGCGTCTCAACCGCTACATCTTCCATTGTAACAACAATATTTACATTATTAGTTGGCATTGTGAATGTGTAGATATTTCCACCTTCATCATTAAGGACTAATTGACCAGCGCTTACTTCATCTACCACTTTCTCTTCATTTTGAGAAACAACGCCAAATACTACTTTTTCTCCTGGTAAATAACCATTTGCATCAACACCAACAAGTTTATAATCAGCACTTTGATCTGTTGTTAAATTATATCGAGTTTCTGCTTCCGGCATTACATTTTCACCACAACCGGTAGCAAATGTTAATGTTAAAATAACACCAAAACTCAACGGAATTAGTCTTTTCCTCATATTAAATTTTCTCCTTCGCAATTATTATGGATCTTTAATAATATGGTTATATTAAATTAATTTAATAAAATACGAATTTTTAAACTCTTAATTCTTAATGTTATTTTAATACGAGAATTGGTCGCAATAGCTATAAAGTAATCGATTATTAGCAATACAAAAATTTTAAATCGGCATTTTAAGAATGAAAAGATTGTCTTAACTTAGGTGCAAAAAATGAAATGCTAACTTTCGTATCAAAATATACGTAATAAATAAGTAATCAATTAAATTAGTTATGACTTATAATTTAAGAATTTTTGAAAAGAGAATAAATTGCTAAATACAACCAAATATAAAAAATCTCTTCAAATTTAAGAGATTTTTTAAGTTTTGGCTTATATTATAATGTTCCGAAGATTCTATCTCCAGCATCTCCAAGACCTGGAAGAATATAACCTTTTTCATTTAATTTTTCATCGAGAGAAGCGATATAAATATCAACATCTGGGTGTTCTTCTTCAACTTTCTTTACACCTTCTGGAGCACCAACAAGATTTAATAATCTAATATTTTTATATCCTCTTTTTTTAATCATGGTAATTGCATCACATGCACTTCCACCAGTTGCAAGCATTGGATCACAAATTAAGACAAGTGGATCTTGAACATGAGGAAGTTTACAGAAATATTCAACAGGTTTTAATGTTTTTTCATCACGGTACATACCAATATGACCAATTCGTGCAGTTGGTAACATATTAATAACGCCATTACTCATACCAATTCCAGCTCTTAAGATTGGGACAACAATAATATTATAATTAAGTTTTAATTTATCAATTTCAATTCCAGTTGGAGTCTTAATTTTATCTCCTGTAGGAACAACTTTTAAATCCTTAAAAACTTCTAGAGTCATTAAAGATGAAATTTCATCAAGTAAAGTTCTAAAATCTTTAGAATTAGTTCTTTCATCTCTCATGTAGTTAAGTTTAACTGTAATTAATGGGTTATCAACAATATGTAGCATCATTTTTCCTCCTATATAAAAAAATAAAAAGTTAAAACTAACTTTTTATTTCATCATCCTTATTAATATTTCTTTCTTTTGTTCTAGGTGTTTCATCATTTTCGCCACCTGCTTTCTTTGGAATCTCATTTCCGATATATAAGTGCTTTTTAAATTCATGACCAAATTCAGAAATTTTATCAGTAATAGGTTGAGCACTCTTTTTGATGTTTTCAACCATCGATGTTAAACGATCGCTCTTCACGTCTTTAACTTGTAAAATCTTAAATTTTTCGAAGTCAACTGTCAAGTTAAGACTTTTAGCTTTGCCACTAAGTTTAATAGATAAAATTAAAGAATTAATAAAATCTAAACAGAAAATAGAGAAATATCCTCCAAGAAGAAAAGTCATTCCCCAAAGTCTTTCAATTAAAAATTCAATCGCTTGACTTAATGCAGGAGAAACACCAAATAAATAAATGGTCCCTGCTGCTAACCATATAAAGCTGAATAAAGGACAAATAATTCCTTGAATATTCCCTTTTAAATTAGAGTAGTCCCATAATTTAATATGAAGTCCTTTAACAAAAATAAGACCAGCAATATATTCAATAAGAGTCATTCCAATTCCGATTAAAGCAATTGAAATTAAACAAACTGCCCAAAATGATAAAGGCCCATTACCAATCGCTAAAGATGAATAATAAGCTGGCACTGTTTTTGGATCACATAAATATTGAAATGTGTATACACAAATAAAATGGAGCGTTCCAAGTCCAAAGCCATATAAAGGTAAACATGGTCCACGTAAAAAACCTGGATTAATCCATCTTTTCATGGAAACAAATCTTCTAAATAAAACTTCAGCAAGATATCCTAGAAAACTTCCAATTATAAAAACATATAAAAATTCTAAAAAATTACCAAATGGTCCATCAGGATTAATAACGATTGTATCGGCAAAATTTAGAAAATTCATTACCTAAATAATATAACTTTAAAATTAAATAACAAGACTATATTATTTCTTTGTTAATCCATGATAAGTTAAGAAATCAAGTAAGATTTCATATTCTGAATACATATAAGCTTTATATAAGCCAAGGAAGATTAAATATTCATCATCATAATGTGGTTTTTTAAGTTTATAGTTTATGTGCTCAATACAAATTAAATTTACATCTAAAAAAGAAGCTTCACTATCGGATTTTTCTTTTAAATCTCTTTCCTGAGAGACTGCTAATCTATCACAAACTTTATTAAGGTAAGCTCTTCTACTTTCATAGTATGTCGAGATAAACATTGAGACATAATATAAAAGATCTTTCATTCCTTTTTCAGTTAGTTTTATAGAATTTAACTTGAGTTTTGCAGAGATTTCTTTCATAAATAAAACTATTTTCTCAATTAAACGATAGTTTTGTTTACTTAAATCAACAATAGTTTCATCGACATATTTTTCGTATTCACCAAACTTTTCATTAAGAACATTTGTATCAAATAGTTCAGCTTTATAAATACGATCAAAGATTTTTTCTTTATAAGTATTAAATAAATAAAGTTCACTTGTTCCAAAATCAAGCAAGTTAGAAACAACGATTACTTTGCAACCTGTTGCAATTAAATTAGTTAGATAACTTAAAAAAGCATCATAATCACTTGAAGCATATCTTTCTAAGTCATCAAGAATAACTACTTTATTTGGTTTAAGTTTATTAATCTTTAATAGGTAAGCTAAAGTTTTTTCAGTTGTAACTTCTTCTTCAAAAGGATTAATAACATTAGGAACAATATCATTAATATTTTTAGCATCTGGATGAACCTTCATGAATAAATTTGTATTGATTTCATCGATATTTTTCATACCATGTAGTGAAACATAATAAAAACGAACACCTTTATTTTCATTAGCCTTAACGTATTCATTTAAAAGATAGGTTTTACCACTTCCCCAAGGACCATCAAGAAGAATAATATTGTAATCACTATCAATAAAGTTATTTAAATCATCTAATATGTTTCTTTTATTCATAAAAAGCCTCCAGAGAGATAAGTTTACTTAATTTATCTAATTATTTATTTAGATAAGATAAGGTAAATTTCTCTACCAAAATTATTGTATACTTTTCAGCAAAAACTTAAATAAAATTGATAAAAGATGTTGTAGTTTTTCATCCACTAGCTACTTAAAAATCACTTGCCACTATTAACTTCTTTATGATAAAATTACAAGGCTGATGGGTCATTAGCGCAGTTGGGAGAGCGTTACAATGGCATTGTAAAGGTCACCGGTTCGAGCCCGGTATGATCCACCATTCCGGAACTATCCGAACTATAGCACATATCAGGATTTGATGGTAATTACCGACAATATTCATGATTTCTTAGTTCGTAACAATTATAAAAGTTTAGAAGATTTACTGAAAAAGTAAATCTTTTTTTCTATAAAAAATAGGCTTTTTACAGCCTATTTTGAGTTCGAACTTAACGACCATCCATTTTATCAAAAGTATCTCTAAACCATCTATCAGCTAACATTGCTTCGTATTTAGCAATTATAATTTTTGCTATTTCCGGAGCTATTTCTTTTATAATCGCTTTATCAAAATCACTTAGAGATTGTTTCTTTCTTTGCGTCATTTTTACCTCCATTTTTCTTTTTATTTAACCGATATTTAAAACGTCGATTGTAATTCTTATCCTTATATAACTCTACAATCTTTGCAGCTATTATAGGGATTATAGGATCAAGTTGTTCATCAGAAATTTCGACTTTAGTATGAGGTTCTTTTACCGAATTTTTCTCCATAAAATACCTCTAACGCTGTTTCACTTATTGGTTTATCTAAGTCTATAAAACTATTTACATACTCTTTTAGATCAGTGAGATTTAGAAATTCATTTACTCTATAAATACGTCTACTTTCATTAATCAACAATAAATCTTTATCATTTAATCTATTCAATGCTTCTTTTAAAGAGATGTTAATTAATTCATCCTTAGTTACTGGTTTACCGGCTAAAACTCTAGCAATAGATTTGCAAACTGTTTTAATCAACCATACAGCATTAGTATCAACTGAGACAGCAGTAGCATATTTAGCAAAAGGTTTTTCTTTTTCTACGCCTTGTAAAAAGTTTTTCCATTTATTCCGTGTCTCAGCTTTATATTTATTTGAATTTCTGTAATTATTTGATTCTTTAAATTCGATATTTGCTGCTAAGCATCCTGCAATATGCTTTGATTCTTTTCC
Organism: uncultured Bacilli bacterium; assembly: GCA_944336335.1. Taxonomy (GTDB): domain Bacteria; phylum Bacillota_I; class Bacilli_A; order RFN20; family CAG-826; genus Onthovivens. The sequence continues at coordinate 59,133 of CALVLC010000001.1, forward strand.
TTCTTTTAATGCCGTTAATAACCTCTCAATTTCTTCCTCAGCATTTTGATGATAATATCTAGTTTCATACCTAATCCAATTCTCTACTGAAAGTTGAAATCCTTTAACCTTTTGTTCAGCTTTTTTATCATAGATACAAAGTTGCGTACTTTTTCTTCCGCCGAAAATAGCACAATATCCTGATAATTTGGAATCTATAACTGTAGGGATACCGATTAATGAGCCTTTGATTTCATCTTCGATTTGCTCATTCTTAATTTCATCTTCACCTGAATCAGTTATTTCTAGATGCCTCATCCTAGTTATATATTCTCTATTTTTAATCTTTTCTTTTATTTCATTAATAGTTATATTTCCACTAAAATCATCAACAGGTATATCAATACGAGTACATATCCCACCGATTTCTAAACAATATTCAATTAGATCAATCCACGCTTTACGATTCATTTCTTCTCTATCGCTAATTTCACCATTAATATAAACTGTATTAATCAAAACTCTTTCTTCAAAATCTCTACAAGCCGAGCCTTTCATTTCTAATAATATTGTGTTTAAACCTTCTTTTGTTTTAGTAATTTTTCCACCATACATGATTGACAAACCAACACCATATTCTTTCCTGTTTGTGTAACCATTAAATCCTTGACCTTCAATTCCTTCATTGTCTTTTATAAATAATTTTTCTTTTAAACCATTTATTTCTTCCGAACTTTCTATGAATGTTAAATTAAACCTAAACTTTAAATAATCAACACAAGTATTGAATTGGTATGAGGTAGGAGGGGTGTTACTATACCCCTCCTTCTGAGTTACTTTGTCTTCGTCAACATTTAACTCAGAAATAACTTTGTCATTTCTTTCTATTTTGAATTCCTCCTGTAATGCTGGTTTCAGAACGGTCCGCAGCCTTCGCTTGCCTGGAGCCGTTCTTACACCTAGCTTTTACTTTAGGATTAAACTTCAAAAGCGGGTTCTCAAGATCCTTAACAATGTAGCTTCCTTGAGATTCCCATTCTTCCTTAGTCGGCATCATCGATTTATATTCTGGTATATCGAAGAATCCTGTATCTGCCTTTAACTTATTTGAATTTAAGAAATCTTTCATACAAGCTGATTCGAATCTTAATGAATAATCAATATAATAAATTATGTAAAATTTTTGTTTGTCACCTTCAATTAAATTACCTGTTGCATCCGCTCTACACGATGGAAGTTCAACTTCTTTATAACCAAATCTATTGTAAATATAAGATTCAATATAATAAGCAATTGAACCTATCCAATTTATAATATGAAAAAGCAAAGTATTATCTTCTCTAACAAAACGGTATTTTGAATAAAACCAATTTCTTAAGTTAATAAACGCATCTAATATAGCAGGTTCAATATAAAACAATTTTAATGCACTTTTCTCTTTTTGATTTTTAGGATCAGCAGTGTAAATACTTTGCGCAACACTTACAAGATTAGTAGAAATAGATCCAGATCGTTGTTCGTCAGCAATAAATTTAAAGAAATTTGTATGCCAAACATTCGCTAAATGCCCGCCCAATTTTAATGAATAGTCTAATAAATCATTCTTTGGATTAGCAGTTTCATCCATAGCTGAATAGCTCGCATTTGTTAACATATTTCCATTTTCTTTACCAAATTCTGTAGCTACAGCAATCATTGGACCGTTTGAATCCTTAAACTTATTTAAAGGATTAACCTTTCTTCCAAGTCTCAACATATCAAACACTAATATCCTTGATTTTTTAGAAAAAGACCGCAAATCTCTATTATTTCTTCTAAAAGAGTTATAATCCCATAAAACAAGATGTCCATTATCAAGCCTAATATCATCTGTTCTAATTGGATAATTACTAGCTATTAGATTACCTTTTTGAAAATATATCCAATAAGATTCAACATATATAATAAGTGCATCTTTTAAAGATAAATTTACGCATCCATCATAATTTACACTTTTTTGTTCATTAATATTGTATCCATAAAGAACAAATGGTTTAGTTAAAGATATATCATAAATTTTACTAACAAAACGGGCACATTGTTGCATATTCACCAATCTTTTTCTTTCAGCTAATCTAATAATATCTTTTTCTAATGCTATAAATGGAAAATCAGGAAACATTAATGATATTCGAGTCATATTTTCAAAAGCATTCTTGTGGTATATAGTGTTAGAAATGCGAGCTATTGAAGTAGCCAATGTAGTTTTCCCGCCCCTCATTTTACCGAGTATCAATGTGAAAACTCCTGTATCTGAATTAACCATTTTTTCATTCCTAACCATTAATTTGCCTTCAATTAGTCTATATGCTCTTCTTATTGTTAAATATCTAATTAAACCAAAAAGTAAAAGCAACTTTATAATTGATGGAAGGAAATTCAAACTACCTAATATGGTTAAAATTTCTACAAAAATAAAATCTATTAATCCATATATATTAAAACTTGAAAAGAAATATAAATATTCACCTATAATGTCTAAAACAATGCTAGGTATATTAAAACCAATAATCAAAATAGAGCATAAAATATATAAATATATTGAATCTTTAAACCACAAAATATAATTTTTAATTACTTGAAACATCGGAATTAAAACTTTTTTCTTTATTTGAAAATAGGTCTTTAAAGGTTTGCTAGTCTCATTCCATGTTTTCTCGTTAGAACTTAAATAAATTGCAAAAATAATTATGATTACAACAAACAATAACGTAATAACGAGTGTTGATTTAGATATATTTAACATTGTATTTGAGAAATTAAGCATTTGCAGTTTTATAAAGTCAATATTTACCAATAGTGCAAATGATATTTTGATTTTTTCCCAAATTTTACCTAAATCAATTTCTAAAAGTTCTTGTGCAAAATAACCCAACGATAAATACTTATCTGTTAAAAATGAAACTTCAGATGTTTTATTGAATAAAAAGTTAAAATAATAAAGACCTTTTTCACTTAGAGAATTTAAAGAAATTATCAATCTAGGCACAAACGACCATTCTACGAAATAAATAAATATAAGAATTAAAAATATAATCGTTAAAGATATCAAATTTTTAATAAATAAATTAGCTATTTTTTTGTTCATCATTTTCTACCTTAAACATATATTCGTTATTAAATTTATTTATTAAATTTCCAGATCCTAATACTATCATTTCCCAACAATCATCGTTTTCTATTGAAGAGCAGGAGAATGTTCCTGCTTCGTATGTGTACTTAAAATCTGTACCATAATTTTCAAGAATCATTCTCCCATAGGAATTTTCGATAATTAAATAACTTTGTTTACTACTTTTATATTCACCAATTAATTCAATATTTGAAATTGTTGTTCCTCTAACTATTTCAATAAAAGGAGAAACAATAAATGAACCAATTAATAAAATTAATAATGTTAAAGCCATCTTTATCTTTCTTTTCCTTTTAAATAAATTAAACATTATTTCTTAGTTTTGCGGGTTTTTTTACTAGAATTGTAATGATTTGGATAATGAATGGAAATGTTAGTATTATTCGATGATTTCTTTTTCTTATTATTTTTTACAATTAAATAAATTATTCCTCCTACAAGTACTACAGCAGCAATTGCTCCTATAATGATTATTAAGTTTTTACCGATTGTTGATACATCAGTTCCAAACAAAGACATTGTTGTATATGTGTTTGGAGATGTTGTTATAGCAAAGTCACTATCAACGGGATTCATTAAAGCATTTAATTCAGCAATACCATCTTGATTTTGAAAAGCAAGTTTAACTATGGCTATATCAGTTGCTTCATGACATTTTGATTCAACTTTTCTTGTATTGACAATTGCGTCCCATAAATTGCTATTATCAGACGATGTTGCTATACGATTTCTATATGATTCTCTAAAATCAATTGCGTATTTATATGATCCTCGATTAGCTTCGATGAAACTTTTAAAATTTTCATCTTTAATTTTATCAATAGATTCATCGTCTAAAGCTTGGATAGTGTTATAGGAATAATCAATAGATTTAGTTATGTTCCAAAAGAAGAACAAAGTAACACTTGAAGTATTAGTTTTTATTCTTTTAGAAGATGGCTTTACCGTTGATTCTTCTCTTACACTTTCTAAATTATAAAATTTCGCTTCTCTTGAATTATGACCATAAGTTTTAAAGAATTCATCAGGATTTTCATACAAACCACCATAAACATTTTCATAAATTGCACCATCAACTCGATAACTAACATCATAGGTTAAGAATTCATAAGATACTGTTGCTTCAACAAGATTTCCTAAGGAATAATTCGTTCCCAAAGATGTATAGTCATAATCAAAGAACAACCAAAAAACTTCTTTATATTGAATTGCATCAGTTTGTGCGACTGCTTCAAATTTTGTGGGAATAAATTGAAGAACTGCAGAGTTATTATTCAAAATAATATAGTTATTATGATAATAAGTATAAATTTGATCAACGCCTTCTCTTTGATCTTCCCACGAATATTCTGAATCATTACATTCTCTAATCATCGTACTAGAATTATTTAATTCGCCGATAATCTTAAATGCTTTTACTCTATGTTTTGAACCTACTTCATATTCGTAAAAATCGTCGCAAACAACTTTATAGAATCTCTTGTTAGTACCATTGACGTCATGAATTCTACAATTAAAAGCATCTTGACCTGTTTGATAATCTTCAATTATTTCAGTATTGTCTTCGTTCAAAGTTGTAGAGGTGCTATATTCAAATTTCACTGATGTAAATTCATATGGCAAATCAACATAGAAATACAAATATAAATCGCCCTGATTTGCATACATTGTTAATAATTTAAAATCATCATATTGATCGCCATTTTCTTTATGTGGTACTAAATAAGAAAGTGTGTTTTTAGGATATTGATCTTTATAAAAACAATATAAATCTTGTTGTACAGTAGAAGTTTCAATTGAAAATGTTGAATTAGAAGAGTTTGCGAATTTAATAGATGCAGGAGCTAATCCTATTGAAACAACAGCAACTAAAGAATTGAGTAATTTCATATAATTCCCTCATAACAATAAGAATGGCTCACTTCAGGTTTAGCTCCATCTTCCTTTGCTACATTAATAAGCCGTATTCCAGGTTTATCTATTTGAATTGAAGCACTTTCTATTAAATCTAAAGCCACACTTTTAACTTGGATTACATTTTCATCATCTAATAACCAATCTCCAATAGTTAAAGAATTTGTATCTACTAGCGGTTCTGAACTGTAATCATAAAAGACTAATTTGTCTGATTGTCCGTCTAATTCATATAGTTCATCAGAATTAAATACTTTTCTATTTACACCATTTTTTGAAGAAACATCGATTATAAGTTCAACATTTCTATTTTCTTGTTGTTTAGGAATACCTATATAAAGTTTTGAGTTATCAATATCTTTATTATTCATCGTTGTAAACATATAAGTTAAACCTAGAGTTCCCAATATAATAGAAACTGCTGGCAAAGCTACAATAGCAATTTTCTTTGTTTTATTACTCATATTGTCCTCCAAAGGGCAAGATTTAAATCCTGCCCAAATTATTAAGCTGTTTATACATATTTACTCAATGTAAACACATAATAATGACCATCAATATCGAGAGCTATGTCACCATCTTGATAGTTATCTAGCATTCCGATATTAATATTAAATTCCCAATAGTTATATATGGATTCCAAGTTGCAGGATACATTAGTAATTGTAAAATTCTCAGCGGTTGTTCCTTTTTTTGACACGAAACTATTTGGATTTGAAACATTAGCTATTTCACCATACCAAGTTGGCAAAGCATCAGCCACATAAGTATGAATGTGCATCTCAATTCTTAAAGTCAAATCATCAGACATTGTTGCATTTACAGCGTTCGATCTTTCGCTCGCTGTTTCTGGATCACCCGCTAATTCTGCAAGACCAGTCGATGTTTGAAACGCATCTGAATGAAAATATTTACCATTTTGATCATAAGTATATTCTGAAGTAGCAGATGTGCTTCCATCATACATATCGTATTCTTTAATAAACGAAGAGCCAGTTGGTGTTGATACTGGTCCCAAGGAATAAATAGTCGCCTTTTTAACATGATTAAATGTTGTAATCAAAATTTCTTTTTTGATTTCAGGATCATCGGCGCTATAAACTCTTAGTACTTTAGTAGTGTTAAAAGTTCCAACGCAAGAAACATTAACTGCTTCGCCAGGTTTACTTATTGCTTTATTAACTCTAACTTTACTTTCGTCGTTGCTTTCCCATACTAATAGTGCATCTTTTGGAAAATCACCAGTAAAATTTGCAGTTACAGCTACAGAAGGCAATACACTAGATTTAATATGAAATACAATTTTATCCTGCGAAGTTTTAATGGAATATTTACTATTTATATCTTCATCTTCGTTATCGTCATTATTAACGTCGCCGCTATTGTCATCGCTATTGTTATCATCTTTGTCTACAGTTTGATTATTATCATTCAAACTATTAGAAATGCCAATAGAAATACCAGTTATAGCACCTATCAAGGCAATACCACTAATAACTAAAAGTGTAATTTTTAGCCATTTTTTCATATTACCACTCCGTTGTAAATGTTAACGATTCTTCATATGAAATTTTAGAATCTGCATTAAGCTTTAAAATTAAATCAACAACCTCAGACTGATTATTATTCGCATTGCTTTTTCTCATAATTTTTACAACATCACCATCATTTACAGTTACTTCATCGTCTTCAACCTTTATGTCGTTGACATAATAGTAAATATTTGAATTGGCTTCTTCAGTTGATAAAGTGGCTTCTTTTGATCCATTATATTCTTCATCAAAACCAGTGATAGAAATATCCCTAATATAACCAGGAGCTTCTGTACTACTAGATGTTTGCAACCCTGGATCTGAAACTTCATCTTTATTTTTAGACATTTTGATTTCAACTGATTTAAGTTGATCTTCTATTCTTGAAAAGTCGCTTTCAAATAAAAAGTCATAACTTTGCTTAATAAGAGGCTCGTCTAATAAAGTTAAAGTAACTGTAGCTTTAAAACTTTGATTATCTGTATCAAATAAGTCATGATTAATCAAAATTACGTCACCATCTTCAACAGTTACGCCAGCATATTCTTTAGACTCACTAGCATTCTTAACGAAATAAGTTGAAGAATAGTTTTCGTTAAAAAATGTAACTTTTGCAGACTTTTTACCTGTATAGTCTTTAGGAAAACCTGAAATCTTTACTTTTCTTAAATAACCTTCAGGTGCAGTGTTTTCATTAAGCTGAACTCCTACATTAGAAGTTTCATCTTCATTAACCTTTTCTAAACTTACTTTCACATTTTTAAAATTTTCATCATTAATTGTTTCGCCAATTTTATCATCTATCCAATTTTTAACATTTGTATTAAGACCATAAATCATGCCAGCTGTTGCACCAATTAAGCACACACCAACTAGCACACCTAAAGCAATCTTTAATGTTTTTTTCATCTATATCTATCCTCCTAAATAGTTTTTATATAGATATCTACAAAACAAACAACTTCATCAATATCGTAAGATGGTACACCAACCCAAAGTGAAACTTTATAACCTCCTATAATAGGTGCTTGCTTTTTAAGTCTAACTTTAACCGTTTGACCACTTGTGAATAAATATGGCGATGACAATACATTTTCTTCACCGTTTTTCATTGTATATAAAGTTAGCCACTCATCGATATTTTCCATACAAGTAATTGTTAAATACTTGTCTTCATCAGTAGCGTTTGTTGGTAAATTAGTAATGCTAACAATAAATGAATCTTCTGGATAATTTAAAGAATCTTTTTCCATCGTAAGATCAATTCTAGTTTTGTTAGCTTTTAACTTAGGCTCATATTTTATTTCTGCATCCTGATTTAATTCTTCATCTATTATTTCATCATTATCTTGTTCGTTATCTTTAATTTCTGTATTATCTACATTTTGATTAGATATCGTTATAGAAACTGCAACAATAGATGTTATTAATAAAGCAGTTAAGCAGAATATACCTATGCCTTTCAATACATTTGCTTTTATTTTTCGCATATTTTACCTCAATTTTGCAGGGTTTTTGATTATAAACCCTGCTTTTTATTAAAATGGTACGCTATTATCTTCTAAATTTTCCTTCACCTCCTTTTCTGTCTTCTTCATTTCTTTCAATGTAGGAACTGTAACAAGAGGTGTGAATTGTTTTAAAGTTCCATTTTCTACACCTTTTAATAAAACATAAATAAACTTGTTTCTACCTAATTCGATTGACCAAGATAATTCTTTAGAAATATAAACATCAATTCTATAAGTTGAATTAGCTTTCATTCCATCATGTTCTGGCCAATCAGTTCGAATAATTCTTACTTTAGCAGTTACTCTAAATTGATCAGAAATAGCCTTTCTTCCTGAATAGAAGTGTAGTAATGCAAATTCATCACTAGTTAATCTAATAGGAAGTAAAGTTAAATCTTTATCAAACTCTAAAGTTCCGACATAACTTTT
>CALVLC010000002.1 GCA_944336335.1 uncultured Bacilli bacterium
TAAATTGACGTTGTTTGTTTGTACATCTATTTAGTTTTCAAAGATCTCTTGCACCTATCGTTACTCACAATCTTAATACGAAATTAATATTTTCGTAAGGTGCTTATTAATAATATCAAAGCGATATATTCGTGTCAACAAGTTTTTTAAGAATTTTTTCAAGATTTTATAGAATATTTATTCTATAAAGTTTTGAATTTGTATTGCCTCAAAAACTCGCGACAACTTCAATACTATATACCTATCGCCTAGGGCACTGCAAGTAATTTTTTAATATTTTTTAAAGAAATTTATTGAAAGCGCTTACTACAAATTTCAATCGTTTTATTTACTTGGTTTTATATTTGCAAATATCAGAAAATGGGCAAATAAAGCACCGTTTTGCATTCATAAAATTATTTTGGATCGTTTCAACATTACTTTTTACATCAACTAAATCATCTTTATTTAATGCTATAACTTCGTCAAAACATTTATATAAAGAATTCCATTTCTTTCTAAATAAAGATTCTTCACTTAATTCTTCCAAGAAATAGATTTTAAATTTCGGATTATAATCTTTTAAACTATCTTCATTTAAAGACAAAACACAAACTGAATTTAAGAATTTAATTTCCTTAAGAAAAATTTGGAACAATTCTATATATAATAATGATAATATATGTCCATTAACTTGATGTTCAAAAAAGACAATTGCTACTACTTCTTTTCCTACTTCAAAATATGGAATCTTTAAAATTGTAGTTTCTTCATTTACTTTTGAATTAACATTCAGAATTTTAAAACCTTTAAACTTATCTCGACCAGTAAAGAAAAATCTTATGAGTTTCAAGCGAAGATCCGGTTCTGCTTCTTCATCAAAATTATCATTAAAAGAATCTTCAAAGTGCTCTTTTGCTTTTTGAATAAAATTAGTGTCTATCTTTTTATAATAATTTTCTAGATTGGAATAATAACAAGAACATCGCTTTTTTAATATGTCATTTAAAGATAGGCTAACTATTTGAACATTCTTGTTGCTTGAATTGCACTCTTCCATTTTTTATCAATTTCCTGTCTTTCACTCTTTTTCATGTCAGGAAGATATTCTTTTTTATATTTATGAATTCTTTTTATTTCTTCAATATCAGCGAAATAACCACTATTTAATCCTGCAAGATAACAAGCGCCTAAAGCAGTTGTTTCTAAGCAATTTGGTAACATTACTTTTGTATCTAAAATATTACTTTGATATTGCATTAAATAATCATTAGCAGTTGCTCCACCATCAACTTTCAATACTTCAATTTTTCGATGCGATTCTTGTTCCATAACTTTTATAACATCTTTTGTTTGAAGAGCTATGGAATTAAGTGTTGCATTAATAAAATGTTCTTTAGTTGTGCCTCTTGTTAAACCAAAAATTGCTCCTCGACAATCATCATCCCAGTATGGTGCACCAAGTCCGACAAAAGCCGGAACAACATATACTCCATCAGAATTTGGGACGCGTTTTGCGTAGTTTTCACTTTCAGCAGCTGTTTTTATCATTCTCATTTGGTCTCTTAACCATTGGACACAAGCTCCGCCAATAAAGACACTACCTTCAAGCGCGTAGTTACATTTATCATCATAAGAACAAGCCACTGTTGTAATTAATCCGTTTTCACTAAAAATAGGTTTCTCACCAATGTTCATAAGCATAAAGCAGCCAGTTCCATAAGTATTTTTACTGTCACCTTCATTAAAACAATTTTGGCCGAATAAAGCAGCTTGTTGATCTCCTGCTACAGCTCTTATTCTTAAATTTTCATTTAAAGCCGAGGCGTTTCCGTAAAAATAGGAAGATGGGCATACTTCTGGAAGTAGGCACTTTGGTATATTAAATAGTTTTAATAGCTCATCATCGTAAGTTAAGGTATTAATATTAAAAAACATTGTTCTACTAGCGTTTGTATAATCTGTTTTAAAAATATTGCCTTGAGATAATTTATACATTAACCAAGTATCAACAGTTCCAAACATTAATTCGCCTTTTTCAGCTCTTTCTTGACCATTTTCAATCTTGTCTAATATAAATCTAATTTTTGAAGCACTAAAATATGGATTAATAATTAAACCTGTTTTCTTATGCACTAAATCTTTATATTTTGACCAACTTTCGCAAATTGAAGCACTTTGTCTTGATTGCCAAACTATTGCATTATAAACAGGAACTCCGGTCTTTTTGTCCCAAATAATCGTTGTTTCTCTTTGATTCGTAATACCAATGCTATCAATATCGTCAAAAGTTAAGTTTGTTTTAAGCAGCAAATCATTAATAACAAAAAGCACACTTAAATAAATATCTAATGCGTTTTGTTCTACCCAACCATCATGAGGAAAAAAGCAATTCACTTCTTGCTGAGATTTATAAACTATCTCTTCATTATGATTAAATAAAATCGCCCTTGAGGATGTAGTTCCTTGATCAACTACTAAAATGTACTTTTCTTTCATATTATTCAACCTTCTCACCGTTTACTTTATAGTCGTTAATATGTAGCAAAACTGTAAAAAATGTTTTAACTAAATCACGACTAATTTGTTTTAACCTATCTTTTGTTTCTTGATCATAGTTTGCTATTTCATCAAGATAAACTTTTCTTTGCTTAATAATATCAAGTTTTAAAGCAAAAAGATCTTTCATTTGATTGCAGGTCGCTATTCCAACAACAAAATCGACCAGCTCTTTTGCTTCTTTTTTGGTTAGTTTATTTATCCAGATATTCAAAGTAATTTGGAATACTCTTGAAGTTAACGTTAATGATTTTTTTCTTTCAAGTTTTTGATAATCACTCTTTTTAGAAAAATTCCAATTCAATAAATCATGTGAATTAATTCCCCGTTTATTAGCTGAAATTGGGATATAATTCTTTGTTTTCTCAAAAACAATTCCAACCACATCATCTGAAGGCACAAATTTAAAAAGTTTTTTGTTAAATTCAGAATAATCATATTTATCTTCGTAAAAACTTGGACCATCAAAATTATAAATACCAACTATTCTTTTTCTAACGTTCTGATTACTATTAAAATAACTATAATATGCTAAATTCCCTCCCTTAGAATGGCCTGCAATAATAATAGGCCTCTCATTTAATTGAGAGATTTCTTTAACATACTTTTTTGCAGCGATTTGAGAAGGAATTTTATCTTCTAAAATCATGTTGAAATCTTCTTTCCAGCCAAGCAAAGAAACATCAGTGCCTCTAAAGAAAATGACATTATAATTTTTTGTGAAAATTGTGAAAGTAAAAAATTGCATTGTTCTTTCTTCAGAAAAGAAATTTTTAATGTACCCAATTTGAAGATTACGGTATCTTTTATAGGAAAGTACCGGTTGTAAGAATTTTTTAAAAGCCTTTGGATTTAAATAGTTTTCACTCAATTGGTCAACTATTTTTTGTTTATTAAACACTGAAACACGACAGGTACGGTCAACTAAAGAATGCTTAACATACTCTTTTGTTTTTTCAAAAGAAGCGTATGAAAATATAGCACCAACAACTATGTCAGCTTCGCATAAAGGAACTTGTTCAAAAGTTTTATCTTTATATTTCTCTACAAACTTTGTAATTGTTGCCAAATATTATTTAAACTCCTTTGTTGCAATTATATCTGCACCTAAATTTAAAACATTTTTACTAATAATTTGATGATACTCAATAGGTTTTTTAACAGTTACTTTGTTTATTTCTTTCATAACCTCAAACATTTTTTCTTTTGGGATAGAAAGAGAAGTTTTTACAGGGCAAACCTCATTTGTACCTGAAATTTTTATAGTTGAAGTTACCATTCTTTTTGGGTGAAATAATTCTTCCTTAGCGTATTTAAACCCTCTTTTACAGCTATAACCACTAATATTTTCGCCATCTATTTCAATTTCACAACCATTTGGGCAAACTATACAAGTAATCTTTTCACTCATTTTCAATAACCTCGAGTTGAATGTTGTCAGTTCCTATAAGTTCCAAGTTTTTAACTTTTAACTTAATCATTTCTGAAGGAACTAAATTCTTTTTTATACAAGAATATAGGATTTTTGCGCTGTTTTTTAAAATTATGGAAGCTTTTTTGATATTTTTCTTAACTCTAAAAGAGAAAATAATATCTTCATTTTCACTTCGTGCATTGATAATCGAAGGAATAACATAGCCAACATTTAATGAATGTTTAACTTCTAATTTATTGATAACATTACTTCTTTTTCCAAGAATATAATCAGCGGCATTTTTTCCGGCTCTTTCACTTTCTTCGCTTACAAAATCAACTAGATCATGAACGTGTAAGACGTTGCCAGTAGAAAATATGCCTTCAATACTTGTTTCAAGATTTTGATCAACCAAACTGCCTTTTGTCTCTTTATTTACTAAACATCCAGCTTCTTTTAATAATGAATTAAAAGGATATAAGCCAACACTTAATAACAAAGTATCACATTCAATATATTTTTCAGTGCCTTTAATTGGTCTTAAATTAGAATCGACATCACTAATTTCGATACCTTCTAACTTGTCTCTTCCAAAAATTTTAGTAACTGTGTTTGATAATCTTAATGGTATATTAAAATCATTTAAACATTGGGCAATATTTCTTTTTAATCCATTTGAATATGGCATAATTTCACTTACGCCTAAGACTTTTGCGCCTTCTAAAGTCATACGACGAGCCATAATTAAACCAATGTCGCCACTTCCTAAAATATAAACTTTTTTGCCAACTAAACGTCCTTCAATATTTAAGTAACGTTGAGCAAGGCCTGCTGTATAAACACCTTTTGGTCGACAACCGGGTGTAGAAATTTGTCCTCTAGTTCTTTCATTACATCCAGCTGCAAAAACTATTGCTTTTGCTTTTATAGTGTTTACTCCAGTTTGATTGATATAAGTAATTATTTTTTCATTACTTATTGAAATAACTTGAGTGTTTAGAAAATATTGAATGTTTCTTTTCTTTAACTCTTCAATATATTTGTGAGCATATTCTGGACCCGTCAATTCTTCGTTAAAGTGATGTAAGCCAAATCCAGGATGAATACATTGATTTAAAATCCCACCAAGTTCGCCATTTCTTTCTAAAATTAAAATATCATTAACACCGTTATCATATGCCGAAATAGCGCTAGCTAGCCCTGCACTACCTCCACCGACAATTACTAAATCTCTATTTATCATCGGAATCTCCTTTTAGCGACTTAAGAACAACATTAGTTCCCAATTCGCTATAGCATATTTCAGATATATCTTTTCTCAATTCTTTTGCTAAAATCTTGACAACTTCAGCTTCACAAAATGTTCCCTGACATTTTCCAAAACCTGGTCTTATACGTTTTTTGATACCTTTAACAGTTGTAGCTCCGCAATTTCTTCTAATTGCATCGATAATTTCTGCTTCACTAATTTTTTCACAACGACAAACTAAGCGACCATATAAAGGTTCCCTAAAAATTAAATGGTTATAAAGTTCAGCCCCAAGTTTTTTTAATGTAATGTGTTGTCTTACTCTTGAGTTAAATTTTTTATTAATTTTAAGAGAAAGCTTATCTTTAATTAAATTAGAAACATATTCACCGATTGCTACGGAAGAAGCAAGACCTGGCGACATAATTCCACCAACTATAAAGAAATTAGGATTTTTTTCGCTTTCTTTAATTACAAAATCATCAACATCAGAATTTGGTCTAATTCCACTAAATTGACGAATGTTTTCATCAAATGGTAAAGTTGGACAAATCTTAAGAGCTATTTTTTTGATTTCGCTTAGAGTTTCACTATCAGTTGAAACATCTGTAATATCACAAGAATCATTACTAGGTCCAACTAGATAATTTCCACTTGTAGTTTTAGAAATTAAAACTCCTTTGCCCACCTTTGTAGGGCACATAAAAATAGTGTGTTTAATAAAGTTACGGTTAAAATGATCTAAAACAAAGTACTCGCCTTTTCTTGGTGTTACTTTAAAAGAAGGTTTTTCAATAAATTCTAAAACTTCATCGCTATATAAACCAGCCGCATCTACTATAGTTTTCGCAATAAATTCATTGCCTTTCTTAGTAAAAACCTTGTAAATCTCACCTATTTTTTCTATTTTTACAACTTCTTCATTAAGCATTAACTGCGCGCCATTATCCATTGCGTTCTCCATTAATTTCACAGTTAATGCAAAAGGAGAAACAATACCAGCGCTTGGTGCAAGTAAAGCTCCTTTAATTTCAGAAGATAAGTTTGGTTCGATTTCTAATGTCTCTTCCTTAGTTAAAATTTTCGTTTCAACGCCATTTTTAATAGCTCGTTCATGTAATTTTTCAAGAGTTGCGTTATCTTCTTCGCTAAAAGAAATAGTAAGAGAGCCAATATTTTCATAAGCAACATCCAATTCTTCGCAAACACTCTTCATCATGTTTGCACCAATAACATTAAATTTTGCTTTATTTGTTCCAGGTAGTGGATCATAACCACTATGGACAATTCCACTATTTGCTCCGCTTGCTTCGTCTCCAACGTCATTATGCTTTTCAAGAACAAGTAAATTCACATCAAAACGCATTAAATAACGAGCAATTGCACAACCAATTACACCAGCGCCAATAATAATAACGTCGTACTCTTGATTTAAATTCATAGCTATTCTTTACGATTTATACTATCTTCCTTATGGAATTTCTCACCATGATATCTTTTATGAAGTTTATCTAAATTGTATTGAGCAACTTCTTCTAACGTAATACCAAGTCCGCTTGCAGTCTCAGCAACATACCAAAGAACATCTCCAAGTTCATCTTTTAAATGTTCCTTATCTAGTTCATGACCTTGATACTTATGTTTTTTAACGATATCGCAGCATTCGCCACTTTCTCCAGCAAGACCAAGGACACCATTAGTAATCATGTCCTTTTTACCATCTTCACTTATAAGATTGTAAGCATGTTTTTGATATTCATTAAAAGATAATGTTT
This sequence comes from uncultured Bacilli bacterium, assembly GCA_944336335.1. Classification (GTDB taxonomy): domain Bacteria; phylum Bacillota_I; class Bacilli_A; order RFN20; family CAG-826; genus Onthovivens. The sequence goes on from CALVLC010000002.1 coordinate 6,977, forward strand.
CTTTCTTTTCTTCCATAAAACCAACCTATTTTAATTTTTCAAAATCATCTACACCGTGTTTACAAATTGGACAAATGAAGTCTTTTGGTAAAACTTCACCTTCATAAACATAGCCGCAAATCTTACAAATCCAACCAACTTTTTTATTTGTCTTTGGAGGAATTGGTTTGATATTGTTCATATAGTATTCATAAGTTAAGCTTGTATCATTGTTTAATGATTTGCTTTCACTGATTGTACAAACGAAACCAAAATGAGTTCCAAGATCGATTGTATCGACAACATCTAAAGAAATAAATGCATTAGCATATTTTGTTAAGTAGCAAATTCCGTTTTTGGAAAGTTTGACATCTTCAAAACATTGGAACTTGTCAACGGTTGCACCACTTTGGAAACCAAAACGTTTAAAAATAGAGAATGGTGTATGTTTTGTTAAAACACTTAAATTGCATTTCTTTGTTTGATTAATAACGCTTGCTGTGTAATTTTGTTTATTAACACAAATCATTAAACGATCAGGATTGTTTGCAACTTGATTAACTGTGTTAATAATGCAGGCATTTTGTTTTTTGCCATCAAATGTTGAAAGAGCAAAAAGGCCATATGTTAAGTTAAATAATGGATTTGAACTAACTTCTCTATGAGGAATTGTTTCAAAAATTTGTTTAGATAAATCTTCTAATTTTTTAGCATCATCTGTTTTAACACTACTCTTAAATGTAATTTTTTCGCCAATTTGTTCCCAATCTTTAAGATCACTCAAAATTTTAACAACCAATGAACCGCTATTTGGAGCCCAGCTACCATTTTCAACAACAGCAAATTTTCTATTTTGTAAGTTGTGATATTTTAAGTCTAATAAGAATTCTTCAACTGGTGTAAAAATTCCCATATTGTAGGTGGAAGCACAAATAATAAGGTGTGAATATTTAAAAGCTTCTGCTACAAGATAAGATTTATCAGTTTTACTAGCATCATAAACTGCAATTTCTTTTAAGCCTAAATCAGATAAATTATCAGCAATGATATTAGCTGCAGCTTCACTATGTCCATAAACACTGCCATAAACAATCAAAGCACCATTAACTTCTGGTTCATATCTTGACCATTTATCGTAAAGACCAATCAAGTAATTTAAATCTTGTCTCCAAATTGGTCCATGTAAAGGACAAATTGTTTCAATTTCGATAGTGGAAGCTTTCTTTAAAATAGTTTGAACTTGAGTTCCATATTTTCCAACGATATTTGTGTAATACCTTCTAGCTTCATCTTCGAATTCTTTTTCAAATTTAACTCTATCAGCAAATAAGTTTCCACTTAAAGCACCAAAAGTTCCAAAAGCATCAGCACTGAATAAAGTTTTTGTATAAGCATCATATGTGACCATAACTTCTGGCCAGTGAACCATAGGAGCAAAAACAAAAACTAAATTGTGTTTGCCTAAAGAAAGTGTATCCATTTCTTGGACAATTTTAACGTTTTTAACTTCAACTCCTTCATTAAAGTTTTTAAACATTTCCCAAGTTTTACTATTTAAAACAACAGTTAAATCAGGATAAACTGCAATTAAATCTTTTAAACAGCAAGCATGGTCTGGTTCCATGTGTTGAATAACAAGATAGTCAAGTTTTCTTCCGTTTAAAGCAGCTTTTACTTTTTCAATATAGATATCTCTTACGCTGTGATCGACGCCATCTAAAACACAAGTTTTTTCATCTAATATAATATAAGAATTATAACTTGCGCCATTTGTTAAAGGATAAATGTTCTCAAAAAGAGCAAGACGACGATCGCTAGCTCCAACATAATATGTGTCTTTACAAACTTCTCTATTTTTATATATCATAATTTCCAACCTTTCAAAAAAATTATATCAAAAATAACATAAGTATTAATAACTTAATACTCGAAATTTTAAAGATTAAAATCGAGTTTTTAAGATAACTTATTTAGCTTTCTTTCTTTTAAATTGTTTCTTAAAGCTTTAACTTTTTCTTTCTCTTCTTTACTTACTCTAAATGAATCAATAATTTTCCTTATTGCCATATTTTTAATTTCATAATCAAGTAATGAAGTATCTATGAATTCATATGTCTTTTTAGGATCATATATATAAAGATAAGATATTACCCAAGCTTCAACCATTTTCACATAGAAGAAATCGCTATTTTTAAATAATAAGAAAATTTCATCGTAAAGCGTTATATCTTTTAAGTAATTAAAAAGAAATAAGTAACCATAGCGAATAATAAATTCTTCTTTTTGGTTTAGAAACAATTTAATTGTCGGAAGTTCACTAGAAAAATCTTTAAGCTTAAAATACTGATAAGTTGAATCAGTGATTGCCCAAGAAACAAGATGTTTTCTTTTTTCAAAGACAAAATCAATTTGTTCTTTTAAAGTTTTTTTCTGTTTCAGTCCAATTGCAAAGTAGATAAAATTTAATTCATAAAACTTGTCTAATTCAAAGGCATTAATGTCTATATCCTTATATTTTTTAATTAAAGTCTTAATGTCTTTTGAATAAATTCCTTTAACTTCAATTGAAGTGTTTAGTATTGATTTAGAAAATTGAGCGAGCTTTGGATTTTTAAGTTTCTCAATATAGTTTAATAACTCTTGATAACTTGCCATACATTTATGATAGCAAATTAGTGGCAAAAAAGTTCAAAACACTTACAATATAATTAATAAAAGGAGAATCAATTATATATGGAAGAAATTAAATTATTCATTTGCAAGAAATGTGGCAAAATTATCGAAAAATTCCCAGGAACTCATTGCTGCCCAACAAAATGTTGCGGAGAAGAAATGAGTGAATTAAAAGCAAACACAACCGATGCTGCTTTAGAAAAACACGTTCCTGCTGTTACTGTTGAAGGAAACAAAGTCCATGTCCAAGTTGGAAGTGTTCCACATCCAATGACAGAACCTCACTATATCGGATTTGTTATTTTAGTAACAGATAGTGAAGTTAGAAGACATGATTTTGCTCACACCGATGCACCAGAATACACATTCACAATTGGTGAAAACGAGAAACCATTAAGAGTTTACGAATTCTGTAACCTCCATGGTTTATGGGTCAAAGAGCTCTAATTTGACCACTCAATAATTAATACAAAAAATTCCAACGCTTTGTTGGATTTTTTTTATTTAATTTTTGTTTTGCAGGTTTTTTCTACAAATTCTTATACATTATGATTAAGATTGTTTTACAAATATCACGACATTTATCAGTTACGTATTCAAAATATGAATAAACTCTTTCACCTAGTCTAATATAATCATAATCTTTATTTTCTAAATATAATTTATGAACATTAACTTCATAAATTTTATCAACTGCTTCTTCAATCATTAAAACTTTGTTGATTAAAGGATCCATAACTTCTTTGTTATTAATCTCTTCAAAATGTTTTAAGACTTCGTAAACCGCTTCAACAGCTTCTTTGCTTTTATCAACAAAAAGCATTGTTTTACTAGGTAATTCTTTATAGTTTCTGATATAAAGTTTAAATGAGACTTCTTCAATGGCGTCACATAAATCATCAATGTTATCTAAAAGAACAAAAATATCTTCTCTATCAATTGGAGTAATAAATTCTTTAGCAAGTTTTTGTTCGATTTCTTTTTTCTTTATATCTGCTTCATGTTCAATTTTATGAACATTATTTTTAAGATCATTTAATGATTCGTTGCTAAAATTAGCTAAACCTTCTTTTAAAACATCAATTTCTTTTAATGCATATGAACATAAGTTCTCAAACGATTCATAAAAATAATTATTTTTCTTTTTACCAAACATAAATTCACCTCTATTTAAAAATACTTATGAATATCAACGCAATTACATAACCAATAATTCCACATCCAGGGAAAGTAAATAACCATGTTAAAACCATTTCTTTAGCTATTGACCACTTAACTTTTTTTATACCTCTTGTTGCTCCAACACCTAAAATTGAGACAGTTTTAACCTGTGTTGTTGAAACAGGAAGTCCGAATAAAGTTGAAAGTAAGATACCTATAGCACTTGTTGTATCTGTTACAAATCCTTGATAAGGTTCAAGATTTGCCATTCCCATACCAACTTTTTTGATGATTTTATAGCCACCAATTGATGTTCCTAAACCCATAATTAACGCAACAATAATAGCTAACCACCATAAACTAGAATCATTTGTTAAAGCAATTGTACTAGCTGGATCTTTAGCTTTTGCAGCTAGTTCTATTGCTAAAAATAGAACACCAATAAATTTAAGACCATCTTGAGCACCATGAACATAAGCCATCGCTGCCCCACTTACAATTTCTGCTCTTTTAAAAAATGGTCTCGCTTTATTTCTACTTAATTTTTTACAGCAAACTTCAATAAGTTTAGTTAAACCAAAACCAACAAAAAATCCGAACAAACAACTTAAAATTAAGCCGTAAATTGTTAAAGCCCAGCTTGATAATGGTCCAAAATGAATTCTTGCATCAAGCCCCTTGGTCATTGCAGCAAGCCCAGCACCTGTAATTCCTGCAATTAAAGCATGAGATTCACTACTTGGAATTCCAAAAAACCAAGCTAAAATACCCCAAGCAATAACGCCAACCATACCAGCGCATAAAGCATCAAGAGCTACTGCATAATTTGTTCCAAAATCAACCATGTTTGATATCGTTTGAGCAGTTTGCTTTGATATAAAAAACATAGTTAGAACGCCTAAAAAATTAAAAAAAGCTGCCATTAAAATTGCAGCTTTAGGTTTAATACAACGTGTAGAAATACAGGTAGCTATAGCATTAGGAGCGTCAGTCCACCCATTAATAAAAATAACTCCTAATACTAAAATTGAAGCTATAATTAGCATCGGATATTCAGCATAAAGAGATAAAATATGACTCAAATCCATGCCAAGATTATAAATAATTAAAAAAGCAATTGTAAAGAAAATGTAAAGATTTTATGAAATCTTAATGCGGTTTCTTTACAATTGCAAAATATAATCTTGTTATTACTAAAGTGAAATATCTGAGTTTTGCTGAGTTTTTCATTAGAAAAGCCACTTTCGTGGCTCTTCTATTCAATTTTTATTCCAGAATTTTTATCATAATCTATTATATATTTCTTTCCGGTCTTTATAGATTGATCAATGATTTTTCTAGCTAAAACTGTCTCAATATTATGTTGAATAAATCTTTTAAGTGGCCTTGCTCCAAATTCAGGAGAATAGGCGTTTTCAAGAACATAATCTTTGACATTATCTTTAAAATCAACAACATAATATTCACTTAATAATCTTTCTTTTAGGTCGTTAAGCATCTTATCAACAATCTTATATTGCACTTCTTTTGATAATGAATTGAAATAAACAATCTCATCAATTCTATTTAAGAATTCTGGTTTAAATGTTTTATGGAGTATTGTTTCAACAAGCTCATCATGTCCGCTTAAGATTTGTTCGCTTCCAATGTTGCTTGTCATAATAATGACTGTATTTTTGAAATCACAAAGTCTACCTTGAGCATCAGTTAATCTTCCATCATCCATAATTTGAAGCAAAAGATTTAAAACATCAGGAGCGGCTTTTTCGATTTCATCAAATAAAACAATCGAATAAGGATTATGACGAACTGGTTCAGTAAGTTGACCGCCTTCTTCATAACCAACATAACCTGGTGCTGCTCCAATAAGTCTAGATACACTATATTTTTCCATATATTCACTCATATCTATCCTTATAATATGCTGGTCACTATCAAAGAGAGCTTCTGCTAAAGCTTTTGCAACCTCTGTTTTACCAACACCTGTTGGTCCTAAAAATAAGAAACTACCAATAGGACGATGTGGGTCATTGATTCCAGCTCTTTGTCTTATAATTGCATCGCTTATTAATTTAATAGCCTTATCTTGACCAATAACTCTTTTAGAGAGCAATTTATCAAGATTTAAAACTCTTTCTTTTTCTCCTTGTGTAATTCTACTAACAGGAATGTTAGTCATTTTACTAACAATTGAAGCAATGTTATCTTCTGTAATTACATCAGAAAGAATTTTATGATTGTGTTCACTCTTTTCAATTAAATCAATTTTAGATTGAACACTAGGAATTTCTTTATATTGAATTTCACTTGCTGTTTTATAATCGCCATCATTAAAAGCTTTTTGAAGTTTGAAATTTAAATCATCTAAATTAGCTTTAAGTTTCTTAACTTCTTGAATTTCAGCTTTTTCTTTTTGCCATTGTTTAGTTAAATTTGCTGCTTCATCGTTAAGTTTATTAAGCTCAGCTTCAAGTTTTTCAAGTCTTAACTTAGATTGCTCATCTTTTTCTTGAGATAAAGCAAGTCTTTCAATCTCTAATTGTCTAATTTTACGAGAAACATCATCTAATTCACTAGGCATAGATTCAATTTCAACTCTAGTTTCTGCGCAAGCTTCGTCAACAAGATCAATCGCTTTATCTGGTAAAAAACGATTTGTTATATACCTTGTTGAATAATTTACTGCTGCAACAAGAGCATTATCTGTAATATGAACACCATGATGAGATTCAAAACGAGCCTTTAAACCTCTTAAAATAGAAAGTGTATCTTCTTTTGTTGGTTCATAAACCATGACTGGTTGGAATCTTCTTTCAAGTGCTCTATCCTTCTCTATATATTCTTGATACTCTTTTAAAGTTGTTGCGCCAATACAGTCAATATCTCCTCTTGCAAGCATTGGTTTTAACATATTAGAAGCATCAAGTGCACCTTGATTTCTACCAGCACCAACAATTAAGTGAATTTCATCAATAAACATGATGATTTTATGATCATTTTCTTTGATCTTATTTAATACTGCTTTTAAACGCTCTTCAAATTCACCTTGATATTTTGCACCTGCAACCAGGGCGCCCATATCAAGCTCAAAAATTTCTTTATCTTTTAATGTTGCAGGAACATCGTTTTTAACTATTCTTTGAGCTAAACCCTCAATAATAGCGGTTTTACCAACACCTGGCTCGCCTAATAAGATAACGTTATTTTTTGTTTTTCTGGCTAAAATCGTAATAATCTTTCTAATTTCATCATCTCTACCGATTACTGGATCAATTTTATTGCTCTTTACTAATTCAGTAATATTTCTACCAAATTTTGAAAGAATATTTTCATCTTGGCTGTAGTCTTCTGGTCCTTGATATTGATTCATAATAAGTACCTCCTTTTTAGCACTCTACTACTTAGACTGCTAATATAATTATATTGATTTGATTAGCACTGTCAATAGTAGATTGCTAAAAAATTTATTTGACATTAATCTACACTTAAATGTATAATTACATAGCATTTGGCGAAATTGGAGAAGTGGTTAACTCACTTGGCTGTGAACCAAGCATGCACCGGTTCGATCCCGGTATTTCGCCCCAGACTAACGAATTACACGATGATTATCGTGTTTTTTTATACTCTTTTGTCTCCAATTTTTTCGTGAGTTGGAACTTTTTTAGAGTTTTCTTTAGCACTTAAAATTAAACAACTTGCTCCCTTACTCAAGAAAAAATTGGAGATTTTTTTGTTAATAAATTAAAAAAACATTTCATACAAAATCATTTTTTAAACACATTTCCCATATTTCGTTATCATTTGAACCGTAAATAGATTTTAAAAATACTAGACTAAAAGAAATCGCTACTAAAAGAATAATAGTTTTAACTTTTGTTTCTTTTTATTCACATAATAATTGATTAATCACTTATTTTATCGCCTATATTTATTAAATTTCGATTTTTTGTAAAACATTGAAATTTAATAAAATACTTTTCATTTGAAACCATACTTTATTTTAAATGAAATTGATTTTTTGATTTAGTTTATAACCTTATAAATTTTAATAGATAAATAAAATTTAATATTAGATAATAGGCTTACAGGAGGCTTAACGATGCCATACATAAAATCAAAAGATATTTTAAGATATGCCCGTGATCATAAATTCGCTCATGGTGCTTTTAACGTTAATGCTCTTTGCCAAGCAAAAGCAATAATTGAAGCTTGTGAAGAGTTACGCTGCGCCGCAATTATTCAAGTTGCTGAACCTGGTCTTGCCTTTATTGGCGGTAATCCAGATTTCATCCATGGAACAATGGAACAAAAGAAACTTGGTGCAAAAAGAATTGCTGCTTATGTTAAAAAATTAGCTACTCAAACATTTATCCCTGTTTCTTTACACTTAGACCATGGTAGAAGTTTTGAAACATGTAAAATGTGCATTCAAGCTGGTTTTAACAGTGTAATGATTGATGGAAGCGCACTTGAATACAAAGAAAATGTCGCTTTAACTAAGAAAGTTGTGCAATATGCTCATAATCATGATGCTTCTGTTGAAGCTGAACTTGGTGTTTTAGCTGGTGTTGAAGATCACGTTTTTGCTGAAACTTCCACTTACACAAACCCATTAACCGCAATTGATTTCTTAAAGAAAACTGGTGTTGATTTATTAGCTATTTCTTATGGTACAAAACATGGTGCTGTTAAAGGTGACAATGTTAGATTAAGAAAAGAAATCGCAATTGCTACAATGGAAAATATGTCCCATGAAAAGATTGATGCAGTATTAGTTTCCCACGGTTCAAGCCTTGTTCCTCAATATATTGTTAATGAAATTAATGCGCTTGGTGGAAACGTCCATGGACATGGTATTCCAGTTGAACAATTAAAAGAAGTTATCCCAGCAGGTATCTCCAAAATCAACATGGATACAGATATCAGACTTGCTACAACACGTAACATTCTTGAATGGTTTGAAGCTCATCCAGAAAAGAAAGAAGGCAGCAAAATTTATCCACTTCTTGTTGAAAAGAGAGATTCATTTGAATATAGATATTACTTAAAAGAATATATCAATGAATTAGAAACAAACAAAGGAATCACCGGTGAACTTAAAGAAATTATTCCTTTAATGGAAAAAGCAGTTAAAGAAATAGTTTTAACAGCTAATGTTGAATTCGGTTCAGTCGGTGACGCTTATTATATTTATAAATAATAAATTCGGTTGTTAATCCCTTTCAAAAGGCGACCACACAGCAAGGTCGCCTTTTTAATTTACCTATATTTTTCCACTAAATTCCTACTAAAAATCTACTAATTTATAACTTTAAGTTAAGATTTGCAGGGTTTTTAAATAAATAGACTACTTATCTAAAAATGAAATACTTTCTGGGATTTCATCAATTAATGGTTCTAACCATTCAATGAATTCGTCAGTAACATCGTGTTTATTTTTAATGTATTTGAGTGGGAATGTGGCTTCCGTCATCATAACTTTTTCAATAGGAATTAAGATTGATTCAATCTTATATGGTTTTGTAGAAACTCTTTTAATTCCAGCCATAACTCCATTAGTTTTATTGAGTGCAGCTTTAATTGCTGTTCTTCCCATTAACACTGCCTCTTCTAAATCAACTTTAGAAGCGAGTGCTCGATCACATCTACAAATTAAACCTGGTTTTTCACTTCTTGCCTTGATACCTAATTTTTCAATTATTAATGTTGCTAAATGAGTTGAAACATCACCAAAATAAGTTGCTCTTTCAGTCTTAAAAATTGGTTTTACAATTGGAGTGCCATCAGCATATTTTAAGCCTTCACTAGCGACAATAACTACACCATGTCTTTTCTCCCAAGCTTTTTTAACATCTTCAATGAATTCATTTTCATTAAAAGGAATTTCAGGGAAATAAATTAAATGTGGAGCATCTCCAGTTTTCTTTCTAGCGAGTGCACTACTTGCAGCAAGCCAACCTGCATTTCTTCCCATTACTTCAATAACTGAAACGTGAATTGGTAAACCTTTAACATCTTGAGCACAATCTGCAACAGTTTGAGCAATATAATTTGCGCAGCTTGCAAAACCTGGAGCATGGTCTGTTACACCAATATCATTATCAATGGTTTTTGGAATACCAACACAGGTTACTTCCACTCCAACTTCTTTTGCGTATTTATAAATATTACCAATGGTATCCATAGTTCCATTTCCACCAGTAAATAAAACATAACCAATATTATGTTTTACTAAAATATCAACAATGTGGCGATATTCTTTTTCATAAAGTGGAAAACGTGATGAACCAATAGCGCTTCCAGGAGTAAGTTTTAAAACTTCTAAATCATGGTCGCTAAGATTTGTTAAATCGATGAAATCTTCATTATATAAACCATCAGATCCAAATCTTGGAGCAAAAATTTTTCCATCAAATCCCCTTTCTTTTAATTCCTTAATTGCTCCATATAATGAAGCATTAATTACAGCGGTTGGTGCTCCTCCATGAGCAATAATTACATTTTTCATAAAAATTTCTCCCCATTAATATACACTTCTTCAATTTCATATTTCTCATTGAGAATTAAAAAATCAGCATTTTTACCTTCTTTAATCGAGCCAACTTTATCATCAATTCCAAGCATTTTGGCTGAATTTGATGAACAAATTCGACTTGCGGTTAAATCGTCTATGTTACAGAAGCTTTTCACGTTATCAAAAGCTCTTTTCATATCTAAAGTTGAGCCTGCTCTAACTCCTGTTTCAGTGATTGTACAATCGTGATTCTTAACGGTAATTGGAGTTTCTCCAATAAAGTAATTACCATCAGGAAGTCCTGCAGCCATTAAAGAATCGGTAATACCAATTACTTTATCGTTGCCCTTAATTTTTCTTATAAATTCAACCATCTCTCTATTAACATGAATTCCATCAAGAATTACTTCTGTATAGAAATCATCATAATATAGTCCAGCACTTGCAATTGATGGGAAATGTTGATGAATTCCTTTCATAGCATTAAACATATGAGTCATACAACTTGCACCGCTTTTTAAAGCCTTTGTACAATCATCAAAAGTTGCTGCACTATGTCCTAAAGTAACTTTAACTCCATTTTCAGTTAAAAATTTAATGGTTTCTTCGCTTCCTTCGTTTTCAGGAGCAATTGTCATGAGTTTAAATAAACCATGTGATTTTTCAATGAAAATCTTGGATTTTTCAATAGTTGGTTTTTGTAAGCAACTTTCAAGTTGAGCGCCTTTATATTCTTTACAAAGGAATGGCCCTTCAAGATGAACACCTTTAATAATTGGATTTTTTAAACTTGTTTTGTAAATAAGTTCAAGTTGTTTATAAATTACTTCATCTCTTTCAGTAAGTAATGTTGGTAAAACACTTGTTACCCCGTGTTTAATATAGAAAGCTAAAATCTTTTCCATCTCTTCAACACTTTTACATGTTGAAAAATCATAGCCATCTGCACCATGAGTATGTTCATCAATAAAACCTGGAATCATTATTTTTCCATCGTAAGTATTATCATTGCTTTTAGAAACTTCTAAGCTTTTAAACTTACCGTTTTCAATCACAACGTCAACAGTCTTATATCCATCTTCAAGTAGTGTTTTAATCTTTTTAAATTCTCTTTTCATATTATTTAAAAATTTCCTTTATTCTTCTAAAATTATAGCATAGACAAGATAGTTTTTTTCTTATTATGAGAAAGAAAATATCAATCAAGTTTCACTTGAAATCTCGAGGTGTTTTATATGGAAATTATTGAAAATAATTATTTAAAAGTAAGCATTAATCCTCATGGTGCATTACTTACTTCTGTTCTTTATAAAGAAGCAAATATCGAACTTTTATATCAAGTTGAAGAAGAATCTTGGCCATTTCAAGATGTTGTAATCTTTCCTTTAATTGGAGCAGGTAAATTTAACTATGAAGATAAAGAATATACTTTATCAACTAGACATGGATTTATTAGAAATAGTGATTTAAAGATTGCTCACAAAGAAGAAGATAAAATTACATTTTCTTTTTCATCTAATGAAAACACACTTAAAGAATATCCATTTGCTTTTACTTTTTTAATTACTTATGAACTTGTTGATAACAAATTAAAAGTTCAAACAACTGTTAAAAATAATGACAACAAGGATATGTATTTTAGTTATGGTTCGCACACCGGATTTAAAGCTAATAGTCAAATTGGAAACATAGTTTTTGATAAAGATTATCAATTTTTACCTTTAATTAGCGGACTTATTGATGAAAATAACCAAGATAATTTCTTTATGAACTGCACAAATCTTAAAAAAGATTCCTTCAAAAAAAGAGACACTTTTGTTTTTAAAGGTCATAACGAGAAACTTGAATTATATACTGGTTTTGACTCTATTAAAATCACTTATGAATTTGATTCACCATATTTTGCTATTTGGTCAAACGCTAATAAAGGCGAATATGTTTGCATCGAGCCATGGTGGGGAATTTCAAACTATATTGATGAATCTAGTAATCTTGAAAATAGAAAATCTATCAACAAATTAAAAGAGAGCGAAGAAACTTCGTTCTCTTACACATACATTTTTTCAAAAGAAGATTAAATTAACTATTCAACTAGAGTAACTGGTACCCCAATTGCTTTAAAGAATTCTTGATACTCTTCAGATAATTTACTATCAGTAATAATTCTTGCTGGGTCTTTTTGTGAGAATTGAACTAATAAACCTCTTTTTGAGAACTTAGAAGAATCAGTAATAATAATGATATTTCTGGCGCTTTCAGCCATGTTTTTGACTGCTTCTGTTCTTAAAACATCGCTTCCCATAAAACCAACATTCTTTACAAAGCCATCAGTTCCTAAAAAGATTTTATCGACATAATATTGACGAACTGATGATCTAACAAGTGGTCCAACCATAACCTGGGCATCAGCTTGATATTCTCCACCAAGTAAAATTATTTTGTTGTTGCCAAGTTTTGAAGCATGTTCAGCAATATAAATAGAGTGAGTAATAATTGTAACGCTTGGTTTTGTCTTAACAATTTCTTCAGCAAGTAAAGCACAAGTTGAGCCACTACCAATTAAAATTGTTTCGTTAAACCCAATCAAAGTATTCGCTTTTCTTGCGATTTTACTCTTAGTTTCGTAATTAATCGAAAGACGATTCGTAATATCAGCAGTATTCTTCTTTAAAGCGTAACCATGATGTCTAATTAAGATTCCATATTCACTCAATATATCGAGGTCTTTTCTAATAGTAACCTCACTAACCTCTAGTTTTTCTGATAATTCTTTAACTGTAACTTGTTTTTCACTATCTACAAGCTCTACTATTTCTCCTTGTCTTTTATTAATCTTCATTTCTTTAACCTCACACTGAAATTTTACTATAAAACTTTCGTTTAGACAAGAGAAACGAAAGTTTTATAAAGAAAAACGAAACTTTTACCACTGTATTGAATGTATTATTTATTTATAAATAATACATTCTTTAATATTACTTTCGTTTGTTCTAAAATATGAATATGATTTATTATTTTATTTTTCCAATTGTAGTTATCATCGCATCTATTATTGGGGCTATTGCAGGTATAGGTGGCGGGGTTATTATAAGACCTGTACTTGACGCTTTTGGTTATTTTTCAACCCCTGAAATCACAAACATGATTTCAACAATGTGTGTTGTTTTTGGAACATCTACTTCAATCATTAGACACATTGCATCAAAAAGTAAAATTGAAAACTGGAAAACAGCTGTTTATTTAGGAATTGGAGCTGTTGTTGGTGGAGTCGTTGGTCAATTCTTATTCCAATTTGTTAAAGATACTTCAAATGGTGATGTTTTAATCATTATTCAATCTTCAATCCTTATTGCTTTGTTAATCTTTGTTCTTATTTATATGCAACTTATGCTTCCAAAAGGAAAACAAATGCATATTAATAATTTTATTGTAACGATTATTATTGGTATTTTCTTAGGCGTTTGTTCAACTTTCCTTGGAATTGGAGGCGGACCAATTAACGTTGCTGTTTTACTTTTATTCTTTGGAATGAGTATGAAACAAGCTGCAATAAATTCTCTTATTACAATTATCTTCTCTCAAATGGCTAAAATTGTAATGGCTGGAATTGATGGAACATTTGTTACTTTATTTACAATCGATCAACTTCCAACTGCTGCTGATCAATCTTGGTGGATTTTCTTACTTATTCTTGTTCCTATTTCAATTATTGGTTCTTTACTTGGAACTTGGTTAAATAAAAAGATGAACAATAAAGGTGTCCAAATTGTTTACATGGCAACAACAGTTGCAATTATCCTTATAAATATTTATTTAATTATAATGTCTTCGATAGCGTTAGCTTGATAAAATAATCTTTGTTTAAAAAGCAAAATCCCCGCAAATTGCAGGGGTTTTTAATTTTTTAAGCACTGAAATTTCAACTTCTTTCTTCTAAATTTATTCCAAAAATTGATATGATGTGATAATTACAATTTCAGCTCGTGTGTGCTAACCTTAGTGCGTCCTTGAAGGACATACTTACTCCTTTCAATTAATTACGTTGACGCGTATTTGTTGGAAGGAGTTTTTCTATGCAAAACTATAAGTTACTCCGACCCTCGGGCATCCGAAAACTTTAAATCGCTTTGCCAACATAATAAAAAGGAAAGCCGAAGCTTTCCTACATCTAGAACTTTTGCGTTTAATTTATTTCATTAATTCTTTTGCAGCATTATAAAGGTATGTAAAATCTGCATTTTTTTCTACCGTTGCGTCTGCAGATACTTTGTCGGCATTTGCGCCTGTTCTATCATTATCAAGAATATTTTGTGCGTATTCTTTCATTTTTCCATTATCATATAATTCAACTTGTTCCTTATCGCCTAGCCAAATAGCAATATCAGTTGATAATGAATCAGCGGTCACTGAACCAGCAGTAAGTTCTTCAATATCTTCACATGTTTTTTCAGGGTTATCTCTTCTGTAGTTCATTCCTCTAACTAAACCCTTCATGAATTTCTTGAAGGTATCTTCGTTGTTTTCTAACCAATTAACATTAACAGCCCATGTTGAAGGTTTATATTGATCAGCAAAGTGTGTTGAAGTTTTACAGACTAATTTCATAGTGCCCATTTTTTCAAGTAAAGTTGCAGCAGGTGCAAATGTAATAACGAAATCATAAGCAGTTGCTGTTGAAGCGCCTGCAGCGGCATCAACTTGACTGATAGTCATTTCACAACTATTGTTATATGTTTTTAAATTATTAGGAACTTTTTTACCTGTTGAATCTGTATACCAAATTTCTTCACCATCTGGCATAATTTCATTAACGCCATTAATAATAGTTGTTAAGAATTGACCAGGAGTTTTAGTAAGATCCAAACCAACACTGGCACCCTTTAATGCGTTACCAATGTCTTCTAACGAAGATTCAAGAGTCAAATCTTTACCTGGACCTGCAGGATTTGCAAACAATCTATCATCGTCTGTCAAATTATCCAAAGCTACTAATTTGATTGCTGGATTTTCTGCCCAATAGTTATAAGCAACACCACCACCCATAAATGAAACTTGAATATCGCCATTCATGACTTGAGTTGCTAAGGAAGGTCCTCCACCCATAACAGGTTCAACTTTAACACCTTCATCTTCAAAAAATCCTTGACGAATCGCACTATAACCAGCACCAGCACCTAAATTGGTATGTAAGCCAATTTTCATGCTTGGTAAAGTTGGATCTGAATCTGGACCAGGACCAGGATTTGGGTCATCGGCTGGACCACATGCGGCAAGTCCGCCCAATCCAAGGATTGCAACGGCTAAAATAGATAATAAATTTTTTCTTTTCATAATTACTCCTTTTACATTATTTAATTTATTATTTTGTTCACATTTTTTTATCATGTGTAACTTAATTAATGTTTTGCGCTGTCCACATACATTTTATAGACAACGTCCCAAATATGATTTCTATATTCTTGGAATTTAGGTTCAAGTTTAGTAGCTTGAGTTCTTGGATATGGTAAATCAATATCGACAATTTCTTTTACTTGGCCTGGTCTAGCACTCATAATAATAACTCTAGAAGCAAGTAAGACACATTCATCAACATCGTGAGTGATGAAGAAGCACGTTTTTCTTTCTTTTTCCCAAGTTCTTAATAAGTCTTCTTGAAGTTGAGATCTAGTTTGAGCATCAAGAGCACCAAATGGTTCATCAAGTAATAAAACATCAGAATTAAGAGCATAACCTCTAGCAATAGCAACTCTTTGTTTCATACCACCAGAAAGTTCTTTTGGGTATTTATTTTCAAAGCCACCAAGTTGAACCATATTAATATATTTTCTTGCGATAGCTTCTCTCTCTAATTTAGTATATTTTACCTTTTTCATTAGTGGAACTGTATTACCGTTTTCATCAGTTGTATAAACTTGCTCCATCTCGCCTGTTTCTTTGTTCTTTTTCATTACAGGTACTTCGTGTCTGATGAATTTAGTTCCGTACATGACATTTTTCTTTACTGTTGACCATGGAAATAAAGCATATTGTTGGAAAATAATACCTCTATCTGGTCCTGGACCTAAAATTGGTCTGCCATGTATAGTCGCTGAACCACTTGTAGGTTGTTCAAGCCCGCCAATAATATTTAATAATGTTGTTTTACCACAACCAGATGGTCCGACTACGCAAATAAACTCGTTTTCTTTGATTTCAAGGTTTACACCATTAAGAGCGACAACATCATCACCATTTTCAACTGGGTAAATCTTTTTTACATTATCAATTTTAATAACAACTTTTCCTTCGTTACTCATAATAAACTCCTATTATTTCCATCTGGTTAATTGTTTTTCAATTACTAAGAGAATTTTATCTAATAAAATACCAAATAAGCCGAGTACGATAATACCCATGATACAGTAATCAAGTCTTAAATTGTTACCTTGGTTATTGATAAAGAAGCCCAAACCAAATTGAGTTCCACTCATTTCTGCTGCAACAAGAGTTGTCATGGCTGCACCAACGCCAAGTCTCATAGCAGTTAATATAAATGGAAAAGCGCTAGGAACAATAACACCAATAAATAAATGTCTATCTTTTGCGCCAAAAGTATAAGCAGCTTTAACTAAAGTTAAATCAACATTTCTAACACCTTGGTAAATTGTTACAGTCATTGTTAAGAAAACAGCAAGCCAAATAATGAAATATTTAGCTCCTTCTCCACCTGCAAATGCCGCAACAACGATTGGAACATAAGCTAATGGTGGAATACATCTCATAAATTGAACAAAAGGATCAAAGAAAGCTCTTACTGGCTTATACCAAGCCATCAAGAACGCAACTGGAATAGAAGTTACGCAAGCAATTAAAAAACCAACAAGTACACGTTGAACAGAATACCATAAATGGTTCCGCAATCTTCCGTTTTGAATCATTTCGACAAATTTATCAAATACTTCTGGTGGAGATGATAACCAACTTGTTCCGCCTTGCACATCAACAGCAACATAAGCGTAAATCCACCAAACTCCAATGACAAAAATAACGCCAACTAAACCAACTAATGCTGTTTTCCATCCTGGCCATAGAGAAAAATCTTTCATTTTCTTAGGGCCACTAGTGGCAACATCATTAACAGGCTTTGAGATTCTTGAAACATCAATCGCTAAAATCTCATTTTCTCTTTTTTCTTTAGCTTCAGTGACAAATTTTGGAGTACATTTTTTCTTGAAAACATTCCATCCTTCCTTCACCTTGCTACTAAAAGCAGAAAACTTTTCTTTTAAAGAGTTTTTATCCTTCATATATATCTCCCTACTTAGCGAGTTCTTCGCTAATTCCTATCCTAGCGTCTTTATGTTTTTGAAGTAATGAAGCAGGGAAATCGATGCTGCATTCTCCAAAACTTGCACGTCTTACAACTGATTTATGCCAATTTCTAAAGCAATATAAACGCACTTTTTTGCTTTCAAGAATTTCTTTTAAACCAATTGTAATCGCATACTTTGGCATCATATAGTAAGCGCCATCAAAGTCATCCATTGAATTAACAACACGTGTCTCTTCAGCAATTTTGACAACTCTTGTTCTAGAAGAAACAAATTCTTCTTCACTTACTTTTTCTCCTTCAAATGGAGGTTCATTGAATGCCATATGACCAGTAATTCCAATTCCACCAAAACAGATATCAACTCCACCATGGTCTTTAATTACTTCGTCAATATAATCTCTATTTTCAAGTGTAGGGAAGATTCTTTGACTTTCTGGCATGATGAGATCTTTATCAATCTTATTGTAACAAAGTTCATACATTGTCTTTTTGAAAGAAAGTTTGAAATCTGTTCCTGCAATTGTGTGATCATCTAGCATATATTCATCCATGTTAATGAATGTAACTTTATGTAGATCTAGACGATCTTTATTAACTCTTTCAGCAAAATATTTGTATTGACCAATTGGTCCTAATGGACAAATAAATAGAGTTCTGCAGCCTTTTTCGTTATTTTCAGCAATAGTGTCGCACATTAAATCAGCCATTGCTTTAAAGGTTGTTTCCTTATTTTTATATATATCAATTGGAATTTTGCCTTTAGTTAATGCTTCGCCTTTGATATGTAAAATTTCTTCTGTCATTCTTTATCATCCTCCATACAAAGATGTACTGATGGTCTCTTAAATGTCATTGGAAGGACGAGTACATTTGGATTTTCACCAACATATTTCTTTGCGTCTTCAAATGCTTCCATAACTGTACTTCTTGTTTTCATGCCCATTCCACGAGCTGTTCCTGGATCTTTTGCACCAACAATATAAACAGCTTTACAATCTCTTTCAGCAATGTGTGCACAAGAGATCATTGAGAATGCATGATATGGATGGAATGCATAATGATGACGATAAAGTTCAACATATTTTGGTACATCCATTGATTTATAATAATCTTCTACTTCTGGAAGAGTATTTCCATGTTTTTGGAAGTAGTTATAGACATCAATCATTGCTGGGAATTCTTCATCACCGAAATCGCCATCACATTGAGCAAGAGCAATAATGACTGGTTTTTCAGACATTACTCTTTTAAGTCTAATTACTTGAGCAGAAATTGCTTGTTCAACAAGAATTGGGTTTCTACCTTGTCTTGTTCCATATTGGAAATCATTTGGTAAGCCAAAGATAATAACATCATATTTTTTCTTTGCCCATTTAACATAAGTTCTCTTATCAGCAACTTTCCAACTTGCCTCTTGAACTTTATGTGCTTCACCAGCATAAACAGCAATTTGATGTGAGAATGAATCTAAAACTGCATCAACACAGAAGAATTTCTTGCCCATGCTGTGTTCCATCCATTCACCGATAGCATCAAATTTCTTTCTCATTAATGAATGTGAAGAAACTGGAACGAAATCAGGTAAATGCATTACAGCTGGACAGTGATGGGAAGAAATACATTCCCAGTTTGAAATACCTGTTGCGCAGTGTTTATAACCACCACTATATCCACCATATGGATTGCCTTGAGCGTGACCAATCAAGAAACAAACATCACTATCGTAAACATATTTGTTCATGACAACTTTAGCACCATATTTTGGTTCGTTTCCGCAATCAACTAAATGATCCCAGTCTTCACTATCATGATTGATGATTTGTCCTTTTGGATAGAAGCGATCAAAGATTTCATCGCCTAAAATTCGTCTAATTTCATCTGGTTTATTTTTTCTATGTAAACCATTTGAACAAATAAGAAGAATGTCTTTTTCTTCAACACCATATTTCAAACATTCGTCAATGATTAGAGGAATTGAAGTTTTACGGTGTGAATCATCTTGGAAACCACCTTTGACTTTATCTGGGAAAACGATTGTAATTTTACTTCCTTTGTGAACAAGTTCACTGATAGGTTTCATATCAAAAGGGTGTAAAATTGCATCGAGTGTAGCCTTTTTAACGTCTTTAATTCCTTCAGGGTCTTTTACAGTAACACCAGTTTCAAAAATATCACTACCCTCTGGGACTTCAACGTTTACTTGGCCATCTCCATACTCTAATTTAACTTTCATTTCTTTAATCCTTTCTCGTAAGTTAATACGATTTTTTCAAAATCTTCTAAGGTAAAGCCAAAATCAGCTCCAAACTTTGTTAATGCAATTAATCCACCATCTACTTCAGGAATTGAAGCAATCATTTCAGCATTTTCCATCTTGAGTCCACCGCCATAGACAACTGGGCAATTAACAACTGTTTTAATAAATTTAGCAATATCTTCAATATATTCTCTTCCTGGAGGTACTTTACCTGGTCCAATTGCCCATACAGGTTCATAAGCAATTGTAACTTTTGATAAATCAGTACCAGCAAGACCAACTTCTAATTGATGTCTAAGCACATCATATTTTCTATCTTGTTCTTCGGCTTTCTCACCAATGCAATAAAGAACATCTAATCCTGCTTCTTGTGCTCTTTTAATCTCTTCATTAAGGATCTTATTAATATCGCCTTGACCGCCAAATGTTTGATTAAGGTAATTCAAATGATTTCTTTCTTCGCAATGACCAATGATTGTATCAGTAACTCCGATTCCTTTCATTGCTTTAGCGGTTCTAAAAGTTGTAAAAGCACCAAAGTTTCCACCAACACTAACATCTTGGTAATGAACGCTTTGGCAACCAATTCTAACTTTATCAACGGATGATAAAGCACTTAAGAGATTAGACTCTTGGAAATAAATAGTAACTGGAAGAGAAAGATTCATTTTCTCAATTCCTCCAGCTATCTTTGATCCATAAGTTTCGTTTTCTTTATCTTTGTTTATACCACCGAAACATTGTGGTATATCAAATCTTTTAAGATTTAAGTATATTTTTTTCACGATGAAAGCCCTTACATTTACTTAAATCATATATAGAATTTTTCTATAAAGCAATATACGAAACATATAATATTTACATTTTTATAAAAATTTTTTTCATATATAAAGAAAAAAACTTTCATTCGGAACTAATTAATCATTGTTATATATTACTAACATTGATTTTTGTTCAACTTGATAAAAATTATTATATTTGTTTTCTAAAACAACCCATTTGCTTATGAAGTCTTGATAATTTTCTTTATTCCTTTCTTTTAATCTTTTTATTTGTGTCTCAGAATCGATTTTCATGAAAATAGAGAGATCATAATATCTATTAAAATAAGGATTTAAAGAATAACTTCCTTCGACTATAGTTAATTGTTTATTGTCTAAAATAGTGCTTGAAACAATTTTTTGCTCCTTACAAGAGAAAACTCGATATTCTAAGGAAGGTTCATTTAGATGATTAACTATTTCTTCTTTAAATCTTTTTAAATCTATATTTCCATCATTTGAAATAGACAAGTCTTTTTGACCTTTAGGAAGATAAAAATCATCCAAATGAATAATCCTTGTATCAAAAAATTGGCTAAGTTCATTAGCCAATGTAGATTTTCCACTTGCACAGTTGCCATCTATAGCAACAATACAGTTTTCTTTTCTTGATAAAATACTAGATATTTTCT
>CALVLC010000003.1 GCA_944336335.1 uncultured Bacilli bacterium
ATTTGTCTATATAAATCTTCCTTTTGGTCGTGAGAAGAGACACGGGCATAAGCAATAGTTTTTAAGTCATCCTTGGTAACAATAATATTTCTATTAATGTTTCTCAAAGATTCTATTCTATAACGACGAGCTTTCCCTTTTGTCAATTCATCTGGTTTTAATAAACCTTTTTTGTCCCAATTACGAAGCGTTGTTGTTGTAACGCCGAGAATTCTTGCTGCTTCACTGATATTAACTAATTTTCTCATATATATATATTATATCATAAATATATAAATATTGTATAGTATTTTATAATTATTTATAAGAATATATTATCAGTTAACAGCCCTAGAAAATAAACATTAATTAAATTTTTAAATATAGTTGAAACTATTATGTCAAAGAGCCTGAAAGGATTTATACCTTTTCACTAATATAAAGGAGTTTATCTCGAAAAATTTTTAAAAAATTTAAAAATTTTTCAAAAAGTTTTTTTGAGTCTATTAATTGTTAAATCAACGAAAAAAATTCCTCAATTTTTACTATCTCTTTATCTATAATTGGAGGCCCAAAAATGATATACTTTTTAGGCTATGGATTATAAAAACGAACTTAACAAAAACCAATATGAAGCTGTAAGTAGTAATGAGCAATACTTACGAATTATTGCAGGCGCTGGTAGTGGTAAGACCAGGGTTTTAACATATAGAATTGCTTATTTAATAGATGTTTTTAAAATAAGGCCATATGAAATTGTTGCTATTACTTTTACAAATAAAGTTGCTAAAGAAATGAGAGAAAGAACTGCAAGTTTACTTCCTGATTTTAATTTAGCAGGGTTATCTATTTCGACTTTCCATTCTTTTTGCGCTCGTTTTCTACGTGTGGAAGCTGAAAATTTAGGAATTTCAAGAAATTATACAATTTATGATGACGATGACACTTCTCGACTTATTAAAATGATTGGTGTTGATAAAGGTTATAAAAAAACTGATGAAATTGTTACTCAAGCAATGAATTACATCGGCTCTAAAAAGATGCAAGGCCTTTTACCAAGCGAAGTTAAATTAAAACTAAATGGAAATCCACGCGAAAAAACACTTTTAGAATTTTTTAAAGAATATGAATATCGTAAGAATGAAGCTGGTGCTTTAGATTTTGATGATTTATTAATTTATACAATTAAGATTTTAAGAGAATTCCCAGAAGTAAGAGCTCGTTATACTGGAAAAATTAAGCACATTTTAGTTGATGAATTCCAAGACACAAACGATGTTCAATTTGAACTTTTAAAACTTCTTACAGATAGAGAAACTTGTGTCTATGTTGTTGGAGATCCTGACCAAACAATTTACACATGGCGTGGCGCAAATCAAAAAATTATCCTTGAGATTGACAAGGTTTTTTCTCCAATGAAGACGATTATTTTAAATGAAAATTATCGTTCTACAACAAAAATTCTTGACGCTAGCAATAAATTAATTGCCTTTAATAAAGAAAGAGTTAAAAAAGATTTATACACTAACAACAAGGATGGAGAAGATATAACTTTAAAGTCTTTAGATAGTTCTATCGCTGAAGCCAATTTTATCGCAAACACCATCTTAGAACTTAAAGAAAAAGACAAAGACTTTAAATATAAAGATGTTGCTGTTTTATATCGTTCATCTTATTTATCTTTAAAAATTGAAAATGCTTTTACAACTAGAGGAATACCTTATCAAGTTTATGGTGGTTTAAAATTCTATTCACGTAAGGAAATCAAGGATGCATTAGCTTATTTCCATATTTTATTTAATGATAAAGATGATATTTCTTTTTTAAGAATTATTAATTTCCCAAGACGTGGATTTGGAGATAAGAGCATCGATAAATTAAGAAATGAAGCCTCTACTTTAAACAAAGGTATGCTCGAATATTTACGTATGATTAAGCATCTTCGTACTGAACTTAAACCTTCATTAGTTGATGCAATGGAAGATTTAATTGAAAAGTTAGATGAAACAAAGAAAAAACTTAACTTAAATTTAGAAGCATATAGTGAAGTTTTAGATCAATTTTTGAAAAATATTGGCTTTTATAAAGCAATTCAAGACACAGAAGAAGATGATGACAAACTTCAAAACGTTCATGCTTTAATTGATGATATTCGTAACTATTTAAAAGAACATCCAGAAAGCAACTTTGAAGAATATCTTCAAAATATCACTTTGATGACATCTCAAGATGAAATTAAAGGTGATGACAACGTTTCTTTAATGACAGTTCACACAGCTAAAGGGCTTGAATTTAATTATGTTTTTGTCATTGGTTTAAATGATGGAGTTTTCCCAAACCAAAGAGCAATTAATGAAAGGGATCAAGATGGTCTTGAAGAAGAAAGACGACTTGCTTATGTTGCTTTTACAAGAGCTAAAAAGAAGCTTTACGTTACATTAAATAGAGATTATTCTTATGTGAGTTCATCCACCAATGTTCCATCTCGTTTTATAAAAGAAGCTGGCTTACAAATTCCAAGCTTTACTTATATGGGAGTTAGTCTTGATTCAAGTCAAAATAATAGTTCTAATAACTTATATTTTTATGATTCAAGAAAGAATAATGAAGGAACTGGTATCTTTAAAAAAGCAACAAAGCCAATGAAAGGCTTTACTGAATTAAATATTGGAAATGGTGTTAACTGGAAAGTTGGCGATACTTGTAAACATTCTGTTTTTGGTGCTGGTAAAGTAACCAAAGTAGATGGCGATATCATTAATGTTATATTTGATGATTTTGGTTCAAAAGTTCTTCTTGGAACTCATAAAGCTCTATCTAAAGTCGAGGATTAATTATGGAATATTTAGTAGCTAAGAAAAGACATGATGAATTAGTTAAACTTATCGAACAATATGCTAGAGAATACTATGTTTTAGATAATCCTAGTGTCGACGATGCTGTTTATGATCAAAAAATGGAAGAACTTGAAGCTCTTGAAAAAGAGTGGCCTCAACTTATTACTAGAAATTCACCAACTCAAAGAATTATTGGAACAGTTTTAAAAGGATTTAATAAAATTACTCATCAAGTTCAAATGCTTTCTTTAGCCGATGTTTTTAACGAAGACGAGCTTGTTGAATGGGTTACAAAAGTTAATAACGAAATTGGTAAAGAAGTCGAATTTGTAGCCGAGATGAAAATTGATGGTCTTGCAATGTCTCTTGTTTATCAAGATGGTGAACTTCAATATGCAGCAACAAGAGGAGATGGTACAACTGGAGAAGATGTTACAACTAATGTTTTAACAATTCCTGATATTCCAACACGTATTCCTTTAATGGGTAGAGTTGAAGTTCGTGGCGAAATTTACATGCCAAAAGAAAGTTTAAATAAATTAAACGAAGAAAGAGCTAAAAACAATGAACCTCTTTTTGCTAATGCTCGTAATGCTGCGGCTGGATCTATCAGAAATTTAGATAGTAAGATTGCAAAAAGTAGAAAATTAGATGGTTGGTGGTACTATTTTACAAACGCACAAGATTTTGATATCAATACACACTATGATTCTATTCAAAAACTTAAAGAATTAGGATTTGTAACAAATCCTGAAGCCAGAGTTGTAAAAGGTGTTAAAGGAATTTTAGATTATGTTCATGAATATACATTAAAAAGAGATTCCTTGCCTTATGATATTGACGGTATTGTATTAAAAGTTAATGATTTTTATCTTTATGATACTCTAGGATATACAGCCAAAACTCCAAAATGGGCTATTGCTTATAAGTTTCCACCAAAAGAAGTAAAAACTAAATTATTAGATATTATTTATACTGTTGGTAGAACTGGAAAAATTACACCTAATGCTGTTTTAGAACCTGTTAGAGTTGCTGGATCTTTAGTTCAAAGAGCTACCTTACATAATGAAGATTTTATTAAAGAAAAAGATTTAATGATTGGTGATATTGTTATTTTAAGAAAAGCGGGAGACATCATTCCAGAAGTAGTTAGAGCCATCAAAGAAGAAAGAAAAGGTGATGAAAAACCTTTTGAAATGATAGAAAAGTGTCCAGTTTGCGGCTCAATTTTAGAAAAAA
Organism: uncultured Bacilli bacterium; assembly: GCA_944336335.1. Taxonomy (GTDB): domain Bacteria; phylum Bacillota_I; class Bacilli_A; order RFN20; family CAG-826; genus Onthovivens. Next base: position 4,056 of record CALVLC010000003.1, read on the forward strand.
TTGACGCAATGCATTTTTGCAAAAATAAATCTTGCCCTTCAAGAAATATTGAATCATTAATTCATTTTGCAAGTAAAGATGCAATGGATATTGAAACAATGGGTGAAAAAGTAACTGAAGAATTCTTTGATTTGGGTATTATTCGTACCATTCCAGATATTTATGAAATTTATAAACATAAAGATCATATTATTGAAATGGATGGTCGGAGTAATAAATCTGTTGATAAACTTTTAGATGCAATTGAAGCAAGCAAGAGAAATAGTCTTGAAAGATTGCTTTTTGGACTTGGTATCAAAGAAGTAGGAAGCAAAATGGCTAAAACACTTGCAAGAAGATTCAACACTCTTGATAGTTTAATGCATACTTCAAAAGAAGATTTATTAAAAATTAATGATATTGGTGAAGTTGTAGCCACATCAATTTATGAATATTTCAAAGATGAACACAATCTTGAAATTATTGAAAAATTAAAAGCGGCAAATGTAAACACAATTTATCTTGGCGCCAATAAATTTGATGAATCTAGTGTATTTTATGATAAAAAAATTGTATTAACTGGAACATTAGTTGAATTTACTCGTTCAGAAGCGAGTAAAATATTAGAGGATTTAGGAGCGCATGTAGTAAGTAGTGTCTCAAAAGCAACGGATTATGTACTATGTGGTTCTGATCCAGGTTCTAAATTTGATAAAGCGAAAAAACTAGGAATTAGAATTCTTAGTGAAGAAGAGTTTAAAGAGATGATAGGAGGAAAAGAAAGTGAAAGAAGTGAATAAAGAAGTCTTGAAAGATGCGGCAAATCGTCTTCTTTTTGATATGAAAGACGAAGAATACGACACACTTTTAAATGAGTTTGGAGCTATTCAACATCAATTAAATTTAATTGGAAATATTAAGGGTGTTGATGAAGTTAGCCCAATGACTTTCCCATTTGATGTAACAATTACTTATTTGAGAGAAGATGAACCAGAAACTCCATTATCTCAAAAAGATGTGCTTAAAAATGCTCATGATGTTAAAGATGGGCAAATTAAACTTCCAAAGGTGGTAGGCTAAGATGAATTATTTAGATTTAACTATAAAAGAAATTCATGAAGCTTTATTAGAAGGTAAAACTAACCCAGTTGAACTTACTAAAGAAGCTTTAAAAAGAGCAAAAGAAAACGAAGACAATGCTTTTGAAATGATTATTGAGGAAGATGCTCTTAAAAAAGCAGAAGAACTTTCAAAACTTCCAGTTCCAAAAGATAATTATTTATTTGGTATCCCTTATATTGCTAAGGATAATTTCTCAACTAAGGGGTATGAAACTACAGCAAGCAGCAACATTTTAAATGGATACGTTCCATTATTTGATGCAACTGTTATTAAACTTTTAAATGAAGCCGGCGCAATTTTAATTGCTAAATCTACTCTGGATGAACTTGCAATGGGTGGAACTGGTACTAGTGGTCATAAAGGAATTACTTATAATCCTTGGGATAAATCACATACTAGACTTGTTGGCGGATCAAGCTGTGGAAGTGCAGCTGCTGTAAGTGATGCAATTGTTCCTTTTGCTTTAGGCAGCGACACTGGTGATTCAGTTAGAAAACCTGCTTCTTATGCTGGTCTAGTTGGTTTTAAACCAACTTGGGGTTTAGTTTCAAGATTTGGCTTATTCCCATTTGCACCAAGTTTAGATCACGTTGCTTATTTCACACGTTCTGTTTTTGATAGCGCTTTAGCTACTGAGTTACTTTCAAAACACGATGACAATGATTCCACAAGTTCTTATAAAGAAAGACCAAATTATCTTGATTTAAATTCTTCTGTGGAAGGCAAAAAGATTGCTGTTATTAATGGAATTTATAAGACTATTCAAGATAAAAAAGTAATCGAAGATTTTGATAAAAACATTGAGTTTTTAAAGAAAAACGGCGCAAAAGTAGACTTTATTGATGTTGATACTGATTTATTAAAAGCGATTTATCCTAGCTATATTGTTATTTCTTGCGCCGAAGCTACCAGTAATGATGCTAATTTGGATGGCATAAAATTTGGACCTAATTATGGTGGAAAAACTTATAGCGAAGTTATGTTTAATGCTCGTACAAAAGGTTTTTCAGCATTAATTAAAAGAAGATTTGTTATTGGAAGTTATGCTTTGATGAGAGAAAACCAAGAAGAAGTTTTCTTAAGAGCTCAAAGAGCAAGACATTTAATCGTCAATACATTTAACAAAATTTTTGAAACTTATGATGCAGTTTATTGCCCAGCTGCTCCAAATATTGCTCCATTAATCAATAAATCAAGCGAAAACATCAATGAAGATTTCATGATTGCTGATAACTGGTTAGCAATCGGCAATTTTGGTGGATATCCATCAATAACTTTACCAATTGGATTAGAAAATGATATGCCATTTGGTGCTAACTTAATGTGTAAACCATTTGATGAAGTGAACTTGTTTAACATCGCACTCAAGATTGAAGAAGGAACAGGACTTAAAAACTTAAATTATCCTGCTTATGCTAAAAAGGAGGGCAAGTAATTATGAATTTTGAAACAATTGTTGGTATTGAAATCCACGTTGAGATGAAAACAAAGTCAAAAATGTTTTCACTTGCTCCAATTAGTTTTGGTTTAACACCTAACACAGAAGTTGTTCCAATGGATATGGCTTTTCCTGGAACAATGCCAAGAGTTAATAAAGAAGCTGTTAGAAATGCGATTCGTGTTTCAAACGCTTTACATATGTCTATTGATCAAGAAATTTGGTTTGATCGTAAAAATTATTTCTATAGTGACTTACCAAAAGGCTATCAAATTACTCAACAAGCAAGACCAATTGGAAGTGAAGGTTATTTAGTAATTAATATAGATGGTAAAGAAAAGAAAATTGGTATTGAAAGACTTCATATGGAAGAAGATACCTGTATGCAACACCATTTTAGCGATTACACTTTACTTGATTATAACCGTGCAGGTATTCCTTTAATTGAAATTGTTTCTAAACCAGAAATTAGAAGTGGTGAAGAAGCTAGAAAATATGTCGAAAAGATAAGAGAAATTGTTACTTTCTCAAACGTCAGTGATGGAAAAATGGAAGAAGGCTCTTTAAGATGTGACGTTAACGTTTCAATTAGACCTTATGGAAGTGATAAATTTGGAACTAAAGTTGAAATCAAAAACCTTAATTCTATTGCTAATGTTGAAAAAGCAATTGATTTTGAAGCAAAAAGACAAAGTGAATTATTGCTTTTAGGTAAAGAAGTTGAACAAGAAACTAGAAGATTCGATGAAGCTAAAAAAGAAACAGTATTAATGAGAAAGAAAACTGATGCTGTTGATTATAAATACTTTACTGAACCAAATATTCCACCTATCAGATTAAGTGATGAATTTGTTAAAGATGCAATTGATACATGCCCAGAACTTTACGATCAAAAACTTGAACGTTTCTTAAATGTTTATGGTTTAAATGAAGTTGATGCCAAAATTATTTTAACTAGTGTTGATATGGCAGATTATTATGATGAAGCTGCTAAATTCACAAAACTTTATCAACCTTTAGCTAATTTTATTATTAGCGATGTTAATGGCTATTTAAATAAAAACACTATTTCAATAAAAGAGTTTAATGTTGAACCAAAATTTATCAGTGAATTAGTCGAACTCTTACAATCCAAGAAAATCAACTCTTCCCAAGGCAAACAAATTTTTGAAAAATTAGTTAAAGAAAATAAATCACCTTTAATTATTCAAAAAGAAGTTGGTGCTGTTTTAATTAATGATGAAAGTGAAATTCATAAACTTGTTTTGGAAGTTCTTGAAGCCAATCCAACTTTAAGAGATGATTTTAAAGCTGGTAAAACTAGAGCGCAAGGATTCGTCATGGGTCAAATTATGAAGAAAAGAGGTGGAAAAGTTAATCCAGGAATTGCTAATAAAATAATTCTTGAAGAACTCAAAAAATAAAGAAATAAGTTGTATAATAGTTTCGTGAGTTTGCGAGATATTATTGGCAGTGAAGAAATAATCTTTGTAGGTCCAAAGGAACTCAAAGATTATTTTTTTGAATGCAGAAAAGAAGACCCATTTTTAAATTTTAAATATTTTTCTCTTGATGAATTAATTAGAAACGTTTTTGGAAACTATTTAAATAAAGAAGTTATCAAACTTGGACTTCAAACTTTTGAAAATTACACCTATTCGCTTGTTAAAGAAGTTTCTAAATTTTGTTTTTATTGTTTAGATATTGAAAAGTCAAAAAATGATAAAATAATTAACTTTTGCAGGCTTATTGAAGAAAAAGGTTATAAAAAACTCAACAAAGACTTCTTAAATTTAATTAAAAATAGAAAAATAATTTTTATAAATTTAAATGCTTCTCACTATTTGAAAAACTTAATTAGATATTTTGAAATCCAAAATTATGAGCATCGTGAAATTGAAGAATTTATCGAAATAAACGAAAATTTAAAATATCATGAATTTTTTAATATTGGTGATGAACTTAAATACTCATTAAATAAAGCATTAAGTGAAATACATAACGAAAGTGATTTATCTAATACTTCATTTATTTTAGATTTAAATCGATACGATTATTATCTTAAATTGTTTTTAACGAATTTAGATATACCTTGTAATTTAAGGGAAAATAAATCGTATAAGGATTCTTCGATTTTCAAAGATTTATATTTAAAAATTGAAGATGATTTTGATATTCTGAAATATCTTGATGAACATAAAAATGAATATGACCAAGAAGAATTTTCTCAAATTTATGATCTTCTATCTTTTTATGAGATCGACAATTTAAAGAATAAGAAGATTAATTTTAAAGAAATTTTATCTAGTCAAACTTTCGCAAGCACTTATTATGAAAACGGCATAGAGTTCAAAAAAACTTTAAGTTTTTCAAAAAACAAAAAGATTTATCTTTTAGGCCTTGATAATACATTTTTACCAAAAGTAATTAAAGATAATGGGCTCTTTACTTATGATTATCTTTATGAAAACGGATTTGATTCATTAGATGAAACAAATTTAATGAAAAATAAATTAGAACAAGCTTTCATTAAACAAAAAAATATTGTTTTTACTTCTTTTCACTTTAAAGATAATAATGGCAAATATTCAGCCAGTTATTATTTAGATGCTCTCAAATTTAAAAAAGAGAACAATGTAAAATTAGAAGAAGAGTTTATTATAGATGTTTCTAAGCTATATTATCGAAACGCTTTTGATTCTTTTGAAAGAAGTGGCCTTTTAAGTAGAGATTTAGAAGAGTACAAAAAAGCATTTAATGAAAAATTCCTAGAAACATTCGATGCTAATTTTAAAAGAATCAAATCTTATACTGTTGATGAAAATTTAAAATACTCTTATTCTTCATTAAAAACATTATATGAATGTCCGTTTGCTTATTTTGTTGATAATGTTTTGCATGCAACAATTCAAGATAAAAATATTTATCAAAAATATGGAACGATTGCTCATGCTATATTAGAAGATGTTTATAAAGCAGATTTTGATTTTGATAAGTCTTATAGAAAAGCATTAGATCGACTTGCTTATTTTAATGTCACCATTGATGTTAAAGAGAAAAAACTTTTTGAGCGATTTATTTTTGAACTTAAACAAGCGATAAACACAATAATATTACCTCATAAAGGAAACATGTCTTTTTATCGTAATTATTCAGAAAAGAATCTTGAAGTTAATAACGAAATTGTGGTTTATACCTTTGGTGAAGGCGATTTTCCATGCATAAATAAAAATAAAGTTAGCGCTACATTAAAAGGTAAAGTTGATAGTATATTAGAAACTAATGAATCTCATCTTTATATAATTGACTATAAAACAGGTAATGATACGTTTAGTTTAAACGACGTTGAAAAATATCAATTAGGTTTACAACTTCCAACTTATATTTATTTACTAGAACAAACTAATGATAAAGATTTAAAAGGCAAAACTGTTGATGGAGTTTTCTTAGAGAAAATTGTTGCTTGTAGTGGTAGATTTTATAATTATCTTGAACCAGAAAAAGATGATTTAGAGTGCCTAAAATATGATGGTGCTTTTATTGATGATTATGATGATATATTGAAATTTGATTTTACTATCAATGAACCTGGTGTAAAAAGTCCTTTTGTAATGGGCTTAGCTTTAAAGAAAGGAAAAAAAATAGGTTTAAGTAAGCAAGGAAAAGGGAGAACACACGCAATTAATCGTGAAAAATTCAATATTTTAAGCCAAATAGTTGAAAAGAATTTCAATGAATCTATTCAAAAAATTGATTTTGGAAGTTTTCATATTGCGCCTTTTAGAAAAAATAACTATCCAGTTGGATGCACTTTTTGCTCTCACTATGATATCTGTTTTAAGAAAAACACAATTGCGGAGGAAGAATAATGGAAAAGAAAAAATCTACTTTTACTGAAGAACAAGAATCCGCAATAGAAAGTGTTGGAAACATTATTGTTAGTGCAGGTGCCGGAAGTGGAAAGACTACTGTTTTAACCGAAAGAGTTCGTAGAAATGTTTTAGGCCTTACTCCAAACGGGAAAGTTAATCTTGATGAACTTCTTATTTTAACTTTTACTAATGATGCAGCAACAAGCATGAAAAATAAGATTAAAAACGTATTAGCAAAAGACCAAAATTTAGCTCATCTTGTTCCTTATGTTGATAGTGCACATATTGAAACTTTTGATGCTTATTCACAGTTTATAGTTAAAAAATATGGCCACTTAATTGACGTCAATAAAAACATCAATGTTTTAGATTCTGATATTCTATACGTCAAAATTTCTAACACAATTTCTGATTTTTTAGATAAACAATATTTAAAAAATGATCCAGTTTTTGAAGAGATAATTTATAAATACTGTCTAAAAAGTGATAATAAACTTCTTGGATTTTTACTCGATATTTATAATCAAATTTTAGATAAGAAAGACTATCCAATTGAATTTTTAAATGAATATAAAAAGACTATCTTAACTGAAGAATATTTTAAAAATTTAATAAAGAAAGCAGATGAGGTTATTATTGACACGATTTCTGATTTAAAAGAAGCCTTTTCAAATGTTGCTTTTACTAAAATTAATGAATTTGTTGCTGAAAATCTTTCATCTATTCTCAATGTTTCAAACCTAGAAGAATTATGTGCAATAAATGAGGAGCTTCTTGGAATTTCAAGCGTAAAGCAAAAATTTAAAGATTTATTAAAAGAGATGGAAATCGATCTTAATCCTGAGCTTGAGAAAAGAACTATTGATCGAATTGTTAAAGATTATTCACGTTTATATTCTTTATCTTGCTTCCATATTAATTTTTATGATGAAGATATTAAATGTCAAATTAAGTATTTAACTTATTTAATTGATAACGTACTAATAAAAGCTATTGAAGAAGTTGAAAAGTTTAAACATAATACTGGATATTATACTTTTGGAGATATCGCAAAGCTTGCTATTAGAATTCTTGAAGAAAGAGAAGAAGTTAGAAATGAACTTAAATATAAATATAAATTAATCATGATTGATGAAACTCAAGATACTTCTGAATCTCAAGAAAAGTTCATTAATTTAATCGCAAATAATAATGTTTTCTCGGTTGGCGACATTAAACAATCTATTTATAGATTTAGAAATGCTCGACCAGAGTTATTTAAAAGAAAATATGATGCTTACTCAAATCATGAGGATGGTGAAGCTATCAACATGAACAAAAACTTTAGAAGTAGAAAAGAAGTTTTAAATACAATCAATGATATTTTTTCAGTTTTAATGACTGATGATTTTGGTGGCGCAAACTATATAAAAGACCACATTATCATTCCTTCAAATACTAAATATGATAATGAAGGCAAAAGCGATTTAAAACATGGTATTTTCCAAATTCCTTATAGTTCAATTTATTTTGATGAAGATGGCAATCTTCAAACAAATAAAGAGTCAAGAATAAAAGGTGAGGCGGCAACAATTTGTGATAATATTATTAATAGAATTAATAACGGCTACCTTGTTTTTGATAATGAGTTAAATGGACTAAGACCTTGTACTTATAAAGATTTTACAATCCTTACTTATAAGGGAGTAAACTTTAAATATTTTGAAGAAGTATTTAAACAAAAGAATATTCCTTTAAATGCAATTTATACTGATGATTTAAAAGCTGATACTTCAATAGTTGTTCTGATAAATATTTTCTCAATGATAAGTTTACTTTCTAAAGATAACTTGACGATAGAAGAAGAGAGCAATGTTAAGCACCAATTCATTTCTATTTTAAGATCTTTCTTATTTGAATATACTGACGAAGATTTATATAAATTATTTAATAAAAATGATGATTCATATAAACAAAACGAAATCTATTTGAAAATACTTGGCTTAGCAAAAAACTATGCAAAAAGCTCGTTAAATTTATTATTTGATAAAGTAATTAAAGAATTTAATTATGTTGAAGCTTTTTCAAAAATTAGTGATGCAATCAATACTGTCGATAAAAATAATATCTTCTATAACAAGACAAAAACAATGGATGAACTTGGTTACTCCATTGATGATTTTGTCTTGTATTTAAAATCTTTAAATAAATTTAACATCAGTATGGATCAAGTTATTTATACTAAAGCTAGCAATGCAGTAACAATTACAACAATTCATAAATCGAAAGGGCTTGAATATCCAGTAGTTTATTTACCTAACCTCTTTGATTTTAGTGCTCCTAAATTTAAAAATAATGGTGATTATTATGTTTTAAATGGTCAATATTTCTTCCTTCCATTTTTCTCTGATGCTCATAAGAAAACAAATCTAATCGGATTACTTCTAGAAAGTGATGAATCAACTTTAAAAGAAGACAAAGAAGAAAGATTAAGATTATTTTATGTTGCATTAACAAGAGCTAAAGAAGACTTAGTTTTTATTGTTAGTGGTGAACCTATAGAAGGAGAAGAAGAAAATAGGGCAAAATATTTAGAAAGAGTTAAAAAGAAATATGAAAAACGAAAAGTTTCAATTTCTGAAAGCGAAATAAAGTCGATTGCTGATAAAGAATTTGATGATTATTTAAAAACTAGAGATGGCGTTAGTTTTGAAGATTTCTTATTTGGGGCTTTTCTGGCTTATGAATTTGATCCATTTATGGACACAAGAATTTTATCTATAAATAGTTTGGTTGATAAACTTGCAGGCGAAGATGCAGATTCTATTGAGCAAGATTCAATAAGAACGGAAATATTTAAATATTATGTAAATAATCATCATTCACTTGAAAATATGAGTATTGATGAAATTTTAGTTAAAGTAAATGATATTCCTTCTCAACCTGAGCAAACTAAAGTTGAAGTACTTTATGAAGGAGCAATAAGGATATTTGATGAAATCCTTCGTAAAATTGTAGTTTATATTCATTCAAATCATTTAAATGATCTAGTGTTTGAGTTCTACACTTATAAAAAAATATTTGTACCTAATTTAACAAGTGGATTTGTTCAAAATTTAGTTTCGTCTATAAGTAACAAGGATGTTTCTTTATTAAAAGAATTGCTAGCAAAATATTTTGTTTCGAATTATGAAGAGTTGATTGATTTTAAGAAGATAAAAGCAAGTGGCGAGATGAAACTAAAAACTTTGAGTTTTGAAAAACGTGAAACGCCTACTTTTAAAAAAGCTAGTAAAGATGTGGATGATGAAAGCGACGAATCAACACTTGATTTTGGTATACATATGCACTCGCTTTTAGAATCAATTTCACTTACTTCACCTGATTATAGTTTTGTAGATGATGAGCGAGAAAAACGAATGGTAAGCGGAGTTATAAATTTACTCAATAAATTATCAATAGAAAAAGCAAAAATATTTAAAGAATATCAATTTGTTAATGATACAAATCAAACAAGAGGCATCATTGACTTATTGCTTGTTTATGAAGATAAAGCAATAGTAGTTGACTACAAACTTAAAAATATAAGTGATAAAGAGTATAAGAACCAACTAAATGTTTATAAAGAATTTGTTGAGGAGACACTTAAATTGCCAACAGAATGTTATCTTCTCTCCATTGTTGATCAAAAGTTAGAAAAGATAATTTAAGATAAAAAAACAGATATTTGCAAGGTTTTTGAATAATATAAAAGCCAAACCGCTATTGGTTTGGCTTTTAAAAATCTCAGTATTAATTATTTTCTACTCTTTTCAGCACGTCTTTTATCATTGATTTCTTTCATTATTTTTTCATCAATGACTTTAATATTATTTTCTTTTGCGTATTTTACACAGCCATTTAAAACTGTCTTTAAAAATACTCTAGGAACTTTGACAATCATTTGACATGCTTCATCTGTGAATTTAACATCTGGATCAGCTCTATTAGCAGCATACTTAACTGTTTCTAAACTATTTGTTTGGACATTAGGGATTGGACATTTGATTGGTCTTCTAAATTTTGTATACCAGAAATATGTTGAATCTCTATAACCATAGTCGACTGGAACTCTTGGGAAAGAAGATGCCTTTACTCCATCAACAATTGCATTATAAAATTTTTCTTTCATTAAAATCTTGTCGATTTTAAGAATGAAGTGACATCCAAATTTTGATGTAACACCATTGAAGTTTCTATATGGTCCTTCAATGCCATCAAGTTGACCAACTTTAGCTTTATCTTCAAAAGCATTTTCTAAAGTATCATCCCATGTACATTCAAAAACTTGATAAGCTTTCTTTAAAACAAGTGGTCTATTTTCACCTTCGGCAAGGCCTTTCTCAAATTCAAAATCAACATTTTTCATTTTCTCTTGAGGTGTTTGACCAGGAAAGCCTAACTTTACTGTTTGTTTAAAATCTCTATGAGAATCTTCTAAGAAATTTAAAGCACATTTTCCTCTTTTTAAAATGTTTTGAGCAGTGTTAGATGAATTTCTACATTCCAAAATCATTGCATAATAGTCTTTGCCTGCAATGTAATAAGGGAAACAAAGAGAGTAGGCGCCTAAAGTTGTTTTTCCATTATCGTCAACAGTTGCAATTAGGATTGTTGGCATAGGAAAAAATGCACTTGTTTGATAAAAATTATCAACAATTCGTAAATCTTTAAAACTTGACATAAATATTTTCCTCTTTTCAATAATATTTTGTGTCTAAGAAAATTAAAATTCAAGTTTATGAAGATATTAAGAACCATGGATTAAAAGAAAGATTTATAAATCTAGTCATTTTTCATATAATAATGTGGTTGTGGGTCTGTAGCTCAGTTGGGAGAGCGCCTCGTTCGCAACGAGGAGGTCACCAGTTCAATCCTGGCCAGATCCACCATTTTATTAGAATATTTTCTGTTTTCTTAATAAAATAGAGATGGTATAGATATGAAACTTAGAAAAACTTTAACTCTTTCAGTAGTACTTTTTGCCTCTTCTGCATTTTTACCTTCTTGTGGTAATCAACAAGAACAAATTTTAGATATTGTTAAAGAAAATGTTGAACTTTATGAAGGTGAAAATTATAAAATCGAACTTGATGAGTTGAATTTGACTGAAGAAGTTATTTTTACATCTAGTAACGAGAGCGTTGCAAGTGTAAGTGATGATGGACTTATTACAGCACATAAAGAAGGCGAAGCTTATATTGAAGTTAAAAGTTCTATTTTAAGTGATAGATTACTTGTTACAGTTAAAAAAGCAATTGAACTTGATGATTTTGAAATTTCTATTACAAACTCCCTTTTAAAAATCGGTGAAGAAGCCTTACTTGAAGTTAATGTAACTCCATCAAGCTATTTAGAAGATGTTGAATTTGAAATTCTTGAAGGCAAAGACTTAGTCGAAATTAAAAATAGAAGAGTTAAAGCGTTAAAATCAGGCGCTGCTACAATAGTTGGAAAACTTGGAAATAATGTTTCTAATGAACTTAAAATTAACACATACGATTTCGTATGCATGGTTTTAGATCATGAAATTTATGAAGATTCTACATTTGAAGCTAGAACTAATTTAGATGATAGTGAACTTACTTCCGATTCAGTTACTGTCGAAATCGAAGATGAATCAATAGCTGAATATACCGGAACACAATATGGGACTTTGTTTTTTAAAGCTTTAAAAGCTGGAACAACCTGTTTTGTTGTAAAACTTGCTGATGGGAGACAATCTTATAGTGTTGAATTTACAGTTTTAAAGGATAATACTTACGAAAATGTTGATAAAGACGAATTTTATCAAGACTATAGAAGAGCGCTTGATGCAGGAGATGCCAAAAGTAGAACTGAGTATTATTTAATGAGTGGCGATATAAGCGAACAGGACCAAGAACCTACTTTAGCTGAAAATCAACCAACAACAAATGGCAAATTTCATAAAAATTCAAAAATAATATTTGACTCATATCTAGGTGAATACACTGTTTTCGATTATAAAGGTGACTTTGCTTTTCAGGTTTTTAGAGATGGAGCATATGTTACTTTAGAAGATGTAGCAGCATATGTTTATGCTTTTGGAGATGTTCCGCCAAACTACTATGAAGACAGAAAAAATTATCCAAAACCTTATGAATCACCATGGGGTGAATATTTAAGATTAAATAATTCTCGTTTTTCAGGCGATACTAATAAATATAAATATGAACCAGAGTTACCAAGAATTTCAGGCAATGGCGGCGACCTAGTTTACTATGAAATCGATATTGGAACCACAGGAACAGATTGTGATCCGGGATATGATATTGGTGATTACAACGATGGGCACTCAATTAATAGAGGTGCTGCACGAATTGTTTATTCAGCTCGTTATACAAATGGCGATCCAATAACAGATTTTGATGATCGCTATGTTTTTTATACATATAATCACTATAACGATTTCCAAGAATACTTAAATTATGAAAATGGTTGGGGAAAAATGTTTGGAAATATTACTGGTGGTAGCACTTTGAACCATTATGATAGAAACAATCCCCCAACTGAATATCCTGAAGTAGTCAGTGAATATTTTTAATAAATTTTTTTCAGAAAATCTAGAGCGATATTAGTTTAGTATTAATTTTGATGTAAATTTTCCTTTACAATCTACTTTTTGTGTTGACGTCTTCGATTTATGTTTTTATAGTATGCATGTCAGCAAGGATAATGACACCCCCGCATCTAGCGCAAAATTAAAACAGATACTTGGCTGATTTTTAGGAGGCCAAAAAATGAGAAAAAAGTGTCGTTTTGCAGGTTTATTTCTTGCAGGTTTTAGTATCTTTGCGTTAGTTGGGTGTGGAAATAATGAAGAACCAATAATCGATCCAATTGAAAATGAATTCACAGTTACTTTTAACACAAATGGCGGAAGTACTGTTGTGTCTCAAATTATTGAAAAAGGGGAAAAAGCTTTAGAACCAACAGCACCAACTAAAGATGGTTATAAATTTGGTGGTTGGTACGTCGATAAAACTTTTAAAACTGAATTTGATTTCGACACTACAATTACTGAAAATACAACTTTATATGCAAACTGGGAAACATACACTGTTGCTGAATTAATTGAGATGGCAGCTGATTATGTTGACCAAGAATCAACTGAAAGATTTTATACATATGTTACAATCAAAGAAGTTAGCAATCCTCAATATGGTGAAATGACAGTTTATGATGAAACTGGAGAAATTTTAGTTTATGGAACCAGAGGAAGCGATGGAAATACTTACTATGAAAATTTGGAAGACAAGCCATATGCCGGAGATGAAATCTTACTTTATGCTAATCTTGTAACATTCAATGGTACACCTGAAATTAAACAAGGGTGGATCGTGGAAGTCCATCATAATGAAGCAGAATTTGATGTAAATGACTATGTTGAAAAATCAATTAGTGATGCTAGAAAAGAAGAAAAAGGTGCAAAAGTCATCGTCGAAGGTGTTGTTGCTCAATTCACATATAATGCTAGTCAAAACGCCACAGGCTTTATTTTAATCGATGACTCAAGCTCGATTTATGTTTACGATGACCAAATCTCTCAACAAGTTGAAAAGGGTAATACTGTTAAGATTGCCGCCATTAGAGATAATTGGATTTTAACTGATGAAGTCGCGAGTGCTGAGCAATGGGGTTATAGTGGTTGTATTCAATTAACAGATGCACATTTATTAAGCAATGATGGTAAAGAATCAGCTTGGGATAAGGCTTGGGTTAAAGAAAGCACTGTTAAAGAATTAATGGATGTAAACCCTAAGGATAAGAATATCACTACAGAAATTTATAAGGTAAATGCCTTGGTTAAAGAAAAACCAGGGAAGGGATTTACCAATTTTTATTTCTTTGATTTAGATGGTGTAACTGGTAGTTATACTTATTCTCAAGCAAATGGAAAAGATTTTGAATGGTTAAGAGAATTTGATGGTAAGATTTGTACTGTTTATTTAATGGTTTTAAATTATAAATCCGCAAATAGTGGAATAAACGCTAGATTTTTACCTATTGAAGTCAAAGATGATGGATTCGTTTTTGATCAGAACGATGGTGCTCAATTTGCTTTAGATTACTATGTTAAAGATTTATTGAAACAAGATGTATACTATGCCGATCCTAATTTAGAAGTACCAACTAGCGTTTCAAATGATTTGATTAATTTGAAAGATGTTAGAATAACATATACTTCATCAGATGAAACCGTTATTAAGTTTAATGTTAAAGACAACAAAACTTATATGAATGTTTTGGATTTCAAAAATAAAGAGGTTATAGTAACTGCAGAAGCAAAATATAATGGCGTGACTGCTAAGTTTGAAAAGAAGATTAAAACTCAAGAATTCAATCCAGCTGATTACCATGACGTCAAGGGTGCAATAGATACACAAAAAGAAAGCGAAGTTAAGGTAACTGGTATTGTAGGACCTTCATTAGTAAATAGAGATGGTTTTTATTTGATAGATGATACAGGCGTGCTTGCCGTATTAACAACTAAAGAAACATTATCAACTTTAAACCTTGGGGATGAAGTGTTTTTACATGGTACCAGAACTCAATTCGGTACCAAGGAGAACAAACCAGAAAACCCAGGACAAAGTTGTTTAATAAATGCCGTTATCGATGGTAATCGTTTTGGAAATAACGCATATTCTACAAAAACATTTACTAGTGATAAAACATTTGATGAATTAAGAGAACTCGATTATAAGACCGACTTAACGACAGAGGTTTATTATATAAAGGCTAAGGCAAAAATTATCGAAAATAAATATTCGTCAAAAGTTCAGTTACATAATCCAGATAACGATGAAGAGTACATATCTCTATATTGTTCTAGTAAAAATCAATATAGTTTCATGCTTGATTATGTTGGACAAGAATTAACATACGCAGTTGCTCCTTGTAATTGGAACACAAAAGACTACTATGCATTCTGTGCTTTGAACGTTCAACTAGAAGATGGAACTATCATTAACAACACTTTAAATTTCGATAACAACTAATAAGATACATTTCTTTCTCAAGAAAGCTGGTCGATATAAGGCCAGTTTTTCTTTTTAGATAACTTTAAATTTCTTTAAGGCATTAAACATACCATCATTTTCGATGCTATCGGTTACAAATGATGCATGCTTTTTGGCTTCTTCGTTGCCGTTTCCTAAACAAACGCTATGTTTTACTAGATTAAACATTGGAATATCGTTAATATCATCGCCAAAAGCCATAGCTTCATTTGAAGATATATTTAAATGTTTAAGAATTGCTTTAATACCTTTACTTTTCAAAAACTCTATAGGAAATAATTCGACATTATTTTCGTTAACTCTGTTAAATATCAAGTTGTATTTTTTGGCAAGGTCTTTCAAAAATGAATCATAAGCAGGGGTAGCAAAAACTTGAATAGATAAAACTTCTTCATTTTTGTATTGATTGAAATTGATTGGATATGGTTCATAAAACACACTATAAAAGTCATTTATTAATTTTTTATCAACCTCTTTTATGTATGTTTCAAATTGCGTGATTAATATGAAACCTAAATTCTTGCTGTTTAAAATTTTAATGATGTCGTCTTTTATATTTGTGTTTATGTAATCTGCATAAAGAGTGGTACCATTAAACATTGTTATGCCACCATTAACAAGAACGAAACCATCAAATGGAATAAGGCCAAAAGTCTTTAGATGTTTGAGTGCATAATATGTTCTTGCTGAGTTGATAACTAGCTTGACTCCATTTTCATGTGCTAAGTTTAAACATTTTATACCTTTAGCATTGAAGGTCCTTGTTTTATGATCAAATAACGTCCAATCAAAGTCTGAAAATATAATCTTAATTTTGTCCATGCGCTTAATATAATCTATTTTAAATTCTATGTCAAATTTAAGAATTAGCATAAAATATATTAGTTTTGCAAGGTTTTCAAATAAAACTTTAAACTTTTAAAAGAAAAGACTGGTTCTATTTTTAAATTAAACTACATTTAATTAAGCGCTTTCATAAATTTGACTTTAAGACTTAAGATTTGGTAGAGTAATGACTGCTGCTAATTGAATTAGAACTAATCGAGAAGGAAGCTAGCGCTTCTCATAGAAAATGTGAGGTGAAAACTTTATGCTCAATCAAGCTCTATTTGAAGAAAAACATATCGGAAGAATGTTTATGAAAATTGCTATTCCTGGTGCAATGGGAATGCTTGCAAGTGCTATCTATCAATTTATTGATGGAATTTTCGTAAACTTATTTTTAGGTTCGACAGCTTTTGCAGCACTAAATTTTTGTTTTCCAATCATAATAATGATTTATGCAGTCAGTGACTTAATTGGTGTTGGCTCATCAGTTATTATTGCGATTAGAGTGGGACAAAAGCGAAATAAAGAAGCGAATTCTATCTTTACGGCGTCTTTAATTTTAATTTTTATAGCTGATCTTATTATTGGTTTAGTTACCTTTTTTATAAGTCGTAACATTCTTTCTTTAATGGGTGCAGAAGGAAATTTATTAGATCTTTCAACTTCTTACTTACAAGTTTATGCAATAACATTACCTTTAACTGGTTACATATTTTCTTTAGATAATTACTTAAGAATTTCTGGAAAGATTAAAACAAGTATGTTCATTAATCTTTTCATGTCGTTATCTATCGTAGGTATAGAATCACTATTTTTAGGTGTATTAAAACTTCCTTTATGGGGCGCAGCGCTTGCTTCTTGCTTAGGTTTTTCTATATTTGCAATAATCTCATTTTTACCATTTTTATCGAAGAAAAGTGTTTTAAGATTAGGTAAACCGCGCTTTGATTTTACAGAAGAAATCAGTATCTTGAAAAATGGACTCTCAGCATTTTTAAACAACATTGCTTCTCGTGTTACTTCTTTAATATTTAACATAATATTACTTGCTGAAGGAGGAGAAGATGCAGTTTCTGCTTATGGAGTTTTAATGTATATAGATGGATTTATTCAACCTATAATTTATGGAATGAGTGATTCTTTACAGCCTTGTATTGGATATAACTACGGTTCAAAAAAATACAATCGTGTTCGTAAAATTGGCAAAATTAGTTTCTTAACTTGCTTTTTGATTTGTTTGATTGGATTCATTATCATCATTTCAATTCCAGGCCGTTATATCAAATTTATAAATTCTTATAAATAACTATAAAAATTATATTGATTTCTTGTTTCAACCTTACTGGTTACTAAACGATTTAAAGAAAAATCATCTTGTAGAGCCGTTAAGTCCGCAAGC
>CALVLC010000004.1 GCA_944336335.1 uncultured Bacilli bacterium
TTATATAAGCAGTAAGCAAAGCTCTTGATGCATCATCTTTGGATAAGCAAATAGAAGCATTATCTAATGAACTCAATGATATGAATAAAGAGTTTGAACTATTGGTTAAAATGAATACGACCACGCAGCAAGATCAAACGATTTAGTGAAAAAAGTATGCAGAACTTGAAGATATTTATAAAAACAAAGATGCAGAACTTAATTCATTAGTTATGAAAAAGAACGAAATCAAACTAAAAGTTAATAAGTTTAATATCTTCATAGAAACACTTAAAAAAGGTGAACTCATTACTGATTTTGATGAAACGATATTCAATTTCAATCTAGAAAAAGCGATAGTACATAAAGATAAATCAATAACATTTAAGTTCTATAGTGGTTTTGAAACGACGAAAAAGACCGGGGAGTGATTCCTTGGTCTTTTTTACAAATTGAATTTTTGAATATTTTTGATATAATTTCAAATGTAAGGAAACAAATCCTAAATCTCTTGTAAAAGAGTAGATTGATAAAGTTTTCTATCAAAGCTGTAAAGAGAACTACCCTTTGAGGTATCAGCAATAGGTCGCCCTATAGTCAATCAGTGCATTTGTTAGCCTTACGAAAGGAGGTTAACTCATAGTTTTTTCTTGTTGAAAGAATTAATTATGAAAGATGAAATGATTGTTAATAAAGAAACTGCTATGCGTTTGTGGACTTCTCAATATGGGAAGAAGACAAAAGCGGTCGACTTTGCTGGTCGAACAATGGCTAAATCTGCCTATGATGATCGTAACAGTGAATTTGGGTGGAATTTAGATCACATCTATCCTCAATCAAAAGGAGGAAAAACAGCTGACCATAATTTGATATGCTGCCATATCCTTACTAATGATGAGAAGGCTGATAAGATTTGCTTTAATGCTAATGGTCAATTATTTAAAGTGGTTAAGTTTCAAAATCATTATGAAATTGTTAATGAAACAAAACCAGATGATGAAGTAAAACAGCCTACTTTATTTGATTCGGCATATGGCGTTAGACGATTCAAACAGCTAATTAAAGAATCAAAAAAAGAAAAATTCTGCGGTGAAGTACTAATCGATTTAAGATTGGTCAAGACGAGCGCTCTTTTTGATTTTATTAGAGAGGTATTCAACTCTGAAAATGTTAATATTTTTTCAAAAGACCCTAGTTATTTATCTTTATACTCTTCACAAGCTCAAAGCTATTTAGTCGTTATAAGAAGTTATGATGTTGGTTTAAAATCGCTGATTCAAGATTTGCTTGATAAATGTCTTTTAATAAATACTTACTTGAATCACTATTTTTTGCCTAAGGAATATCTTTTTGCATTTGGTATTTATTTCGATGTAAGTTATAACGAAAATGCTGATGAATACTATAAAAATGTTAAGTTAAAAGATATGAATGCCTATTCAGGCGAACCAACTAACACTTTATATATTGGTGATTTAGTAGTAGCGAATACCGACGCAAAAGAAGATTTAGATAAGGAAAATTCTACTTTTAGTCCATACGGATTAATGATGAGTAATAATAGAAACTTTGGTGGAAAAGAATATGTTAAATACGACTATATTTACTCTAAGTTAGCTAAAAACCTAGATAAGGAGGTAAATAGACAAGGTTAAATTTCTATGAGGACCTCCTTAAACTGAATTGGGTGGTGGGCGACAACCATCCTTTTTTTACTCTTAAAAGTTGCCGTTGTTGCCGTTGTAAGGGCGTGCAATGTATCAAAAGCGTAGTATGTAGGCAATTCCGATAGAAATCCATGTGTTTTGCAGGGTTTTTATTTATCTTTACAACAATTTACTTTTGCAGTAATTAATGTTTTCTGCATTTATTAATAATTTAAATACTCACAATAAGAAAGACATGGAGTTGTTTTTCTAATAATAAAGTTGTAATTATTGTTGCCATATGTGAAACCTCCTTCGTCAATACACAAATAGACAACTCATAATTTCTTCAAAAGCCTAACGAAATTACGATAATGCGTATTGCTCCCGGCGGAGTCCGTATAAGTATATCAAAGGGTTTTGGTAATCAAGGTTTATTTAAATTTAAAATATTGGACTTATGTCAAAATTAAAGAACTTATTTTTTATTTTGAAAGTTTCAAGCTTGTTAAATTACTAAAGCACTTATTAGATTTCTTGATTAATGTATTAACAAAAAATACGATTAAATACGTTTTTTATATGCATTGTCAATTAACTCTTGTATAATTTAGTTAAAGAAAAATCAATCCAAAAAAGAATAATTATAAAGGAGTGGATTATGAAAAGAAAAAGACTTGTACTAGTAGGATTAGTGGCCTTACTTTCAGGAATTGGTCTAGCTTCGTGTGGTGGAGAAGAAAGTATTGATCCTGAAATTTTTAACATAACCTACGAAGAAAATGATAATTATGAAATCATTGATTTATCTTCAACTGGTCAAGAAGGAAGTACTATTTTATTTGACGTAAATTCAACAAGTATCTTTTATGAAATCGGCGATGTTACTTATAATGGAAAACCTACCGAAATAAGTAGTCTTGGATATAAATTTGTAATGCCAGGAGAAGATGTTGAAATTGAAGTTGAATTGATTCCAATTACTGAATATGACGATGAAGATGATAATTTATCCTGGGGTAGTGATGTTGATGGAAATATTGTTATTCCTGAAGATTTAGAAACATCTTATGAAAAAACACAAAGAATTAGTTTAAAATTTGACAATATAACTTCAGGAGCTTGGATAACGGATATAGATAGTGAAATTGAAACATCTGATGAAAGTATAATTCCTAGTTCAGCTATCACTTTTAAAGAAACGAAAGCTTCGACTAGTAACGCAATTATTGGCGGCTATTTAGAAGTTGATTTAACAAAAGTTAAAGAAGGAAAATGTTCTATTTATGTTTCTTTAAGACCTAATAATAGTAAATTAGGTACTTTAATGAGAGAGTTTAACGTTATCAAAGAAAGTGATTATGAACCTGAAACAATGCCAGTTGTTTTATCTTTTAAAAACAATTCTAGTATAGATGATGAAGAGATTTTCATTAATGTTTATGAAAGAAACACAATGGATCCTTTCCACTCTTTAGATTTAAAAGATTTAACTAATGGTGAATATGAAATGGACTATTTAGTAGGTCATCAATATTTCGTAACTGCTGGTTATAAAACAGCCGAAACTAGGGTTGAATCATTGTCTTTCCTTGAATCTGTTCGGTCAACTGATGGCAGAAAAGAGAAGGATTATTTAGATAGAGATGGCGATTCAGAAAGATTTATATTAAATTTAGTAACACCTGGAACTAAAGCCAGTATGACAATTGTAGATGCTAAATAATAAGCAAAAACCTTGTAAAAACTCAATTAAATTCTTGTAATTCTATAAAATTAAGTTTAAATTAACGTAGTTTTTGAAATTACATAATCATTTAATAAACATCTAAATTTCTTGTATATTTTAGTTTTGATTTTGGTCACATTTATTTTTTAACTTGTTGTCTCATTAATCCGCTGTTGATACAAATTTCAAATGAAATTCATGAATATATAATTTAAGAAAAGAAATGGATATTAAAATCTGAAAAGAAGAGCATTTTTGTTAACGCTTTCGCTAGTAGGCTTACTAATTGGATGTAGCTCAGAACGACAAAGCGGAAATAATAATCAACAAACCATTAAAGGCGAAGATGGAGTAGGAATTGAGACTATTAATTTAACTTCCAGCGAAGGTAATGTAGATATTTACACAATTACATACACTGATAAAACAACTACAACCTTTAAGGTAACTAATGGAAAAAATGGAGAACAAGGCATTCAAGGAGAACCTGGAAAGGATGGCATAACTCCAACAATTGAAATTGGTGAAAATGGAAATTGGATAATTAATGGGGAAGACAGCGGCATTGATAATGTTTAACAAGAATTTCATTGCATGTGTCTTGTAAATAACTAATTTTTGATTTAGTTACCCACGAAATTTATTGAATTCAATTTGTGCCTTAAATTGTTTTGCTCTTTTTATAAGTATAAAGGCATAAATTCCTTAAGTAATAATGGTTAGAAAAATCCACAAAAGATGATGCAAGAATAGATTCATTGCTTTGCCTTCAAATTCTAATCTTTTTCCATCATAAACAGTGTGTTTAGCGTTCCGTCTTTCATAAACACACAAAAAATACCAATAGGTTAATCCAAAAGTTAATAATATTAAAAGATTTGAACCAATTAAAATGATTTTTTAACTAAAATTGATCCATCAAAGGTACTTTCATTTTTCGAATTATTAGTAATTGACATTACAAATCTATAATAGCACCAAAATCTAAGTAGTAATAATAAGAATTTAGTGGTGTGGTTTATTTAAATTCATGTCTATTTTACTTAGTGAAAAATTAATGTGAAAAAATAGAAATTGGTGCATCAAAAAACTACTAACTTAAGTTATAATTGATATAGGTAATTTTTGTCATGACGAGCGTAAAAAAGGTAAAAATTGGCAGGTTCATAAAATATCTTTTTTTCTTGCTTTATTTTACTGCTTGTACAGTGGCTATAGCTGAATCATGTTTACCATCTGAAATTTCTGCTGAGCAATCTGATTCTCTTGCAGGAAATTTTGATGATAGTGTAAACGATATGTACGATGAAGATAAGTTAATTCCTTTAAACGGGTTTAATATTACTTTTTCAAGTGAGAAAAAAGATTTTAAAGTTGGTGAAAGTATAAATTATGAAGTTAGTTATCTACCAGAAAATACCTCATACAAAGGAATAGAAGTTATTGGCGACAATACTTATTTTACTAGTAATCCTGATTCATCAATAACATTTATAAAAGCTGTTGATAATTTAAACATTTCATTTGTTTCAACACATAATAAAGATTTAGTTAAAACTTTCGCTTTTAATGTTACAAATATAAATGTTGAAACTGTTTCTATAACAAATAAGCCGCTCCAAGTTTTAGATGTAGGCTCAAACTATCAATTAAATTTTGAAGTTAAACCTCAAAATGCAACAAATAAGGAAGTCCAATTTGTTTCATCAAATGAAGAAGTTGCAATTATTAATCAAAATGGATTAATAAATGCAAAAAAAGAAGGTAAAATAGAAATAACTCTTTTATCTAAAGAAAACAACAGTATCAAAGATAGCTTCATTCTTGAAGTAAAAAATAAAGAAGATAATATTGAGAAAAAGGTCGAATCCATTGTTATTAATGATGTTTCTCTTTATGCTCTTAACGACGAAGTTAGAGTGAAGATTTTAGTCAATCCATTAGATGCAAATTTTGATTCTACTAAAGCAAAAATCTCAAATTATGAAAATTTAAAGATTAGAATAAGTGGAAAAGAATTAATTATTAACTCTCCAAATGTAAACGAAGAAAAACTTTATGAAAATATTCTTTTTGAATATCAAAGCAGCGAAGAATTAATCATCAAAGTGTATTTCAATGTTAAAGTCGTTAAGAAAAATGAACTTAGTTTAAATCTTATAAATAAAGATAATTTAACTCTTAATTATGAACCTACGATAAACTATGTTAACGAAACTTTCTCGATCGAATCATTTGTTATTAACATTCCTTTTAATCATTTTAATGATGATGAATATGTTTTAAACAATTACTCAGTAAAATTTGATAACGAAAATTTAACTTTGGTTTCTTCTACTTGTAAAAGACTTGTATTTAAATTGAAAGATATATCCTCAAGCCGAGAAGGCAAAATTACTTACTATTTTAATAAAAACAACATAAATGAATTTATTGAATTTGCTTATTCATATCAAGAAAATCACGAAGTTGTTCATCTAGAAAAAATAAGTTTAACTCGACTTTTTACTGATGAAGATTCTTTAGCTAATCCGACTAATATAAACTTATTATATAAAGGAATCAAAGAAAGAAATCTTTTTACAAAATATCAAATTGAACCTAATCAATATTCAAATACTGATTTATTTGTTAATGTTTTAAGTGGTCACGAAAACATTGAATTTTATGATTCTAGAAACGGAATTTTAGATAATAACTTGCCAATAAACATTCATCGAATTAACTACGTTTTACCAATAAAAAATGGCGATGTTAAGTTTAAATTATCATCTAATTTTGATAAGGAAGGAAGTCACTTAAAAGATTTAAATTATACTTTCAAAATTGTTGATGAACCTACTGATTCAAAACTAGTTTTAGAAAAAGGAAATAAGATTTGTGAGGTTTTTGATGGGATTACTATTGATTTAGGTATCAAAGATTTAACAAATATGTCTTTAAAATTTGAATTTAATAATGCATTTAAAGACGGATATTTAGTGAGTCACGAAGTGAGTTATCCGTATAGTGTTAAAGTTGATGGTGACGATATTCTTTATAATGAAGCAAGCAAAACATTTACCCCATTAAAAACTGGACTTACTCGAGTTGATTTTATTGTTTTAAATCATGAAGAGTTATCTAAATCTATTTTCTTTAATGTTTTTTATGTGCCAATTAAAATTGATGAATTTAAGCTAAATTTATCCATTATTTCCTATCCTGAAAATAATGTGCCTGATTTAGAAAATGATGTTTTTGCGGTTGGTTCGACTTTTAAAATTGATTATTCACTAAATCAAGATGCTACTTATAAAGAAGTTAAATTTGCTTCATCAAATGAAGAAATAATTTCTATTGAAAATGGAATTTATAAAGCTTTAAAAGAAGGAGTTTCTATAATAACTTGTCAATCAATTCAAAATCCAGAAATTTCAGTTAGCAAAAACATAACTGTTGTTGATGCGATTTCACCTTTTGTCTTAGATAACACTAGTTTAAATGCTAGAGAATTTAATGAAAGTGAAAATAATGGGACAAAAGAATATTCAATTACTTTGCTTTATGGCGAAAGTTACAAATTAGCGCCAAAATTTTCAGACTATGCAACGAGTAAGAAAGTTGATTATGAAATTATAGAAGGAAATGATTTTATAAACATTGATGCAAGCGGTCAAATAAGTTTAAAAAATATCGGAAACGTAAAAGTTAAGATGAGTTGCGGCGATAATAATTCATTATTTAAATATTCAGTAATTCTGAATATCAATATTATCAGAGACACCACTGATGTTTTTAAAGAATTTGCCTTATTTATTAGAAAGTCTTTTGGCCATTTTGGACTGTTCTTCTTTATTGGTTTCTTATCTTGTGTATTTATGGTTATTCAATTTAAGATCTTTTTCACTAGAGTTCTTGCTTCAATGGGCTCATCTTGTTTAGGTATAGGTCTGGCTATTTTAACTGAATTTATTCAAAAATTTGTACCTGGTAGAGGACCATCATTAAAAGATGTTGGAATTGATGCTATGGGATATCTTTCAGCAATGATTATATTCATAATTGTTGTTGGTATTATTTATATTGTAAAAAAAGTTAAAGCCAGTAAAGTTGATAAAAAATACAGTATAGTTAGCAAACCATCAACATTTAAAACTATTGATTGATTTTTTGACCTATAACTGACAAATTGATTTAGCAAATGACTATTTTTCTTTTTAAAAATATAATGAATAAGAAATTATTTAACTATTTCTCGCTATATGTTGATATATTCTTGATGATTCGCCATCATCGCATTTAACATCAAAAAGATACGTCCAACCATATCTTTCGTAAAAAGTGGTGTGATCAGTAATTAAGTAAAGTTTAATAAAACCTTTTTTTCTCATGTCTTCAACGACTCGATTTAACAAGTTTCCAGCAATGCCTTTATTTCGATATTCTTCTTCAACATAAAGAGCACAAACATTAGGTGTTAAATCTTTTCTTTCATGAAAATCGTTATCAATAATTCCGATTCCAGCAATGATTTTATCGTTATATAAAACCACATACCATGAAGGAATGCCTGTAGAAGCAGCAAGACTTCGTTTCATATCAAATAGATAAGCTTCTTTGGGAACTCGCCATTTTGAGGAAAACCAATTTGCAGCGTTTTCAAATAAATCTATCCTGGTTCTTAAATCTATAATTTCGTAATCCATGAATATAATGGTAATAAAAAAGACTATTTTTAACAACTTTAAGATAAAATATCTAAAAACTACTTAAATTATTAAATTTAGTAGTTTATTGGTAGATTATTTAGTTGTTTATTAGCGAATTTAAAGTATATTTTTAATAAATCATTCGCCATTTTCGGTCGCATTGGGATCCCATTGTATTTTGTCAATGCTACCTAATACTTTAAAATAAATTTAGAATGAATAGAAAAGTTCAAATCAGAAAATACATAGAGAAAGATATTGATAAAGTAATAGTCTTATTTAAAGATTCGGTCATTAGTAACTGTAAAAATGATTATTCAAAAGAAGCTATCGATGCTTGGACTCAATGTTTTGATGAAGACAGACTCGATAAAATCTTTTTAGAAAATTATTCGATCGTTGCGACTATCGATAATGAAATTGTGGGTTTTGGCGATATTAATATTAAAAATTCTTATTTAAATTGCTTATATGTTAAACCTACTTATCAAAGGCAAGGTATTGCAACTTTAATTTGTGATGAGCTAGAAAAGCAAGTTGATAGCAGAATTGACGTGCATGCATCAATTACTGCACTAAATTTCTTTTTAAAAAGAAATTATGACCTGATTAATAAGCAAGAAGTTGTTCGTAATGGTGTAAAGCTTACTAATTATGTGCTCCAAAAGGACTACAAGCTTACTAATTGTTAATAAATCTTTTAAAATTTAGCTATGGATATAATTTTATACACTTACCCATTATTTTTAACTTTGTTAATAGAAACGCCAATTTATTTTAGATTTAGTGGAAAGAAAAATGTTTTGACACTTATCTTATTAACAATGATGAACTTGATTTCCAATCTTTCATTTAATTTTTTGTATTCTTTCTTTAACCATTATTTAGTGTTTTTAATTTATGGAGAAATACTAGTTATTTTCATAGAAGGAGCGATTCTCTATTTAATTTATGATGATATTAAACGAATCTTTTTAACTATACCAGCCAATGGACTATCTTTAGCTATTGGTCGGCTTTTAAATACTTATGTTGTTATAACAAAAGAGTCGCTAGTAGTTGCGGCTCTAATATGTGAAACATTATTTTTGGTCTATTTTATTTTTGAATTGATTAACTGTGTTAAAAGGTTTAAAAAAATTAGGTTAAAAACTAAAGAATGATTAAATCTTTCGATATTTAAAAATCATTCTAATGAGTAATATTATAAAAACAACAACTGCAGGAATAACTAGAAGACCGATGCCTAGGATGGAGTATAATCCAACCATTAAACCGAAGCCGCCATCTCCATTTTCTATTGTAAATTTATAATTAATAACGTAATTATCTAGACTTTCATATTTACCAGGCAGGGTGATTGTAGTTACATAATGTCCTGATTCATCTTTAAAGCGTTCTGTAGAGATATAATCTGATCCGTAAACATAAGCATCAATATTTGAATCATAAAAATAGAAAATTGCAGTATGTAAATTAAAATCATCTAAATCTGTGAATTCATAATTTATATCAACGTAAGTTAAATCATCTTCAGCATCATAACTTGAAACAGTGGCTTCTATATTTTCTATTCTAGATTGTGGCTTAGAAAGATCGTAACAAGTGTATTGAACAGTAATATCTCCGTTTATGTCAGATATATCAGTGCCATTATAAAGTGTTTCTATAATATTTCCAGATTGATTTGGCGGAACTAAATAGCCAAACATATTATATTGAGATGAATAAGCGATTTGATTATCAGTTTCATCCATTATAATAGTGCCTTTTATAAAATAATCAGTTTTATTATCACAATTAAAAATTAATTTATCGCCTTCAATTCTGTATTCGTCTTTAGTTATAGTTTCAGAATAAGTATCTGATTCAAATTGATCAGGCTGAACTGAATTTGATATTAAAAGTGGTAATAATAATGGCAAAACTAGTAATATTTTTCTTGCTTTCATGTATTAATTATATCAATTTTATGGATTAATAAATATGTTAATGTTTTATCTGGTTTTTTGGCTGAAGTATTGCTGGTTTAAGGCATAAAAAATTATGTTAAAATTAAAAGGAATTAAAGAAGCGATTAAAGTAAATTATGTTAAGAAAATTAAATATTAGTGATTTTGAATTTGTTAAAAAGTTATTACCAAGAATAAGAGAAGAACAATTTGCCTCAAAAGTAAATGGAGTAAACGATTTTATTGTTTTAAACGAAGATAACGAACCTGTTGGATTCATGTTTTATATTATCCTATGGGAAAAATTTCCTTTTATTGAACATTTAATAATTGATGAAAAGTATCGAAATAAAGGTTACGGAACAAAAGCTATTTTAGATTTTGAAAATTTAATGAAGAGTAAAAACTATAAAATGGTAATGCTTTCTACCCAAGTTGATGAAAAAGCACAATTTTTATACCGCCGATTAGGTTATATTGATAATGGTTCGATATTCTTTGAAAATACTCCATTTGATCAACCTGCTGAATTATTCTTAAAGAAAAATCTTTAATAATGAAACCTCGCTTTTTAATTCTTGTAGATTCTTTTAAAAACTCAATTTCTTCTAAAGATATTGGTTTACTTTTATCTAGCATAATTCCAAATTCTAAATATTTTCCGATTTCAGATGGTGGAGAAAGATTTTTAGATACAATTAAAGCCATTAATATTTGTAAAGTTATTAAGATTAAAACAATTTCTGCTTGCTATAAAGAAGTTGAAGCAAATGTTTTAATCGATGAAGAAAACAATGCTTATTTTGAATCATCTGAAGTTATAGGTTATAAGTTTAAGAATGAGTTATCTATCTTAGAAAGATCATCATTTGGAATAGGCGAAGTTTTAAAAGAACTAAATAAATTTAATATTAATAAGCTTTATATTGGTTTAGGTGGTACATCAACATCAGATGTTGGGGTAGGACTTCTTTCATCGCTTGGTGCTAAATTTTATGTAAGTGGTGTAGAAATAGAACGTCCTAAAATGAGTGATTTAATTAGTGTCGATAAAATTGATTTATCAGTATTAATTAAACTTAATTATGAAATATCTATTGTTAATGACGTAACTAATCCACTTTTAGGCAAAAATGGAGCCAATTTTGTTTTCGCTAAGCAAAAAGGAGCTAGCGAAGAAGAGATAGAAACTTTAGAAAAGTGCTTTGGAAACTTCGAAAAATTAGTAAGAAGACAAGTATATAATATAGAAAATGATATCGGTGACGGATCAGCTGGCGGCCTTGGATTTACTTTTAAACATATTTTAAATGCTCATTATCTTCAAGGAATTGATTTTATTCTTTCTTTAATTAACATTGATAAGATTAAGAAAAATTATGATTATGTAATTACTGGTGAAGGAAGACTTGATAATCAATCTTTTGATGGGAAAGTAGTTGGTGGTATACTCAATCATTTTGCCAAATCGAAAGTGATAATAGTGACTGGTCAAAACCTAACAAGTAAAATGAACAATGTTTTTACATTGTTTCCTACATATACTGATAACGTTGAAGAATCCATAAATAATCCAAAAGTTTATTTGAAACAAATTGGCTCAGATATTAAAAATAAGTTTTGCATTGTTAAAAGAATCACTCATACATTGCCTGCTTTTTATAATGAAGATAGCGAAATACTAATACTCGGTTCTTTTCCAAGTGAGAAATCTAGAAGTGAAAATTTCTATTACATGCATCGTGGCAATCGTTTTTATAGAATTCTTTCTGATATATTTGAGGAAACCATTCCTGAATCGGTTAGTGGTAGAAAGAAATTCTTATCTAAGCACAAGATCGCTCTTTATGATGTAATTGATGAATGTGAAATTGTTGGTTCAGATGATAGTTCAATAACTAATCCACAGCCAACAAATTTAAAAGAAATTATAAGTAGAAGTAGAATTAAGAAAATTATTGTGAATGGGAAGACCGCTGAATTTTATTTCAAAAAGTTCTTTAATGATATTGATATACCTAAGTATTTCTTGCCATCAACTTCGGCAAGAAACGCACATTTTAAATTAAACGAACTTGTTAATGCTTATAAAACTACTATTTTTGACCATAAAAATATACTAAATAACTACTAATTATCTACTAGTAGCTAGAATATTTATAAATTTCAATATAAAAACGAGATTCCTAAAACAGTAAGAATTTTTGAAAGGAGAATGATAAAAAATGAAATATGTTATTGTTGGTGGTGTTGCTGGTGGAGCTTCATTTGCTTGTAGACTTAGAAGGTTAGATGAATTTGCCGAAATAAAAATTTATGAAAAAACAGGTTTTGTTTCTTACGCAAACTGTGGACTTCCATATTACATCTCATCAGTTATCAAAGAGAAAGAATCACTTACCTTACAAACTCCTCAAAGTTTAAAAGCAAGATTTAATATTGATGTTTTTACGTCACATGAAGTTTTAGAAATAGATGCGAAAACTAAAAAAGTTTTGGTTGAGAATCTATTAACTGGCAAAAAGTATTATGAATCATATGATAAATTGATTTTATCTCCTGGAAGCGAAGCTATTAAATTGACTTCAAATTCAAAAAGAATATATGAACTTAAAACAGTTGAAGATAGTTGTAAGATTAAAGATTTTGTTACAAAATTTAATGTCAAAAAAGCTGTTATTATAGGTGGCGGTTTTATCGGCTTAGAAATTGCCGAAAATCTAAAAGAAAGAAATCTTGATGTTACTGTTATTGAAGGCAAAAATCATGTTTTAGCTAATCTTGATTCTGAGATGGCTGCATTTGTTCATCATGAGTTAAGAAGAAATGGCGTAAAACTTTTAATCAATAAACTAGTAACCGAAATTAAAGAAGAAAACGATAAAGTTTACATTAAATACGATGATAAAGTTATTGAATGTGACTTATTGATTCAAGCAGTTGGAGTAAAACCAAATTCAACATTAGCCAAATCTGCTGATTTAGAACTAGAGATTAAAGGTGCATTTAAAACTGATGATGATTTTGAAACAAGTGGAAAGGATATTTATGCAATAGGAGATGCTATCGCTTTAAATTCTTTGATAGATAATTCTAGAACTAACATACCATTAGCTGGCTTAGCTAATAAAGAAGGTAGAGAATTAGCGAGTAGTTTTATATTAAATAAAAAGAATGAAATTAAACCTTTAGGCACCTCAATTTTGAAAGTTTTCTCATTAGCAGCCGCCTCAACTGGTTTTAGTGAAGAACAATTAGAATCAAAAGGAATGAAATACGAGAAAATTTATCTTTGTCCAGCAAATCATGCTTCATACTATCCAGGTGCATCAATATTAAATATAAAAGTTATGTTTGACAAAGACACATATCAAATTTTAGGCGCTCAAATTGTTGGAGAAA
Organism: uncultured Bacilli bacterium; assembly: GCA_944336335.1. Taxonomy (GTDB): domain Bacteria; phylum Bacillota_I; class Bacilli_A; order RFN20; family CAG-826; genus Onthovivens. The sequence goes on from CALVLC010000004.1 coordinate 13,400, forward strand.
GTGGAGTCGATAAAAGAATTGATATTTTATCTTTAGCAATTCAAGCAAAGCTTCCTATTTATGAACTTGCAAAGTGTGAATTAAGTTACGCGCCACCTTTTGGTTCGGCCAAAGATCCAATAAATATGATTGGTTATATTGCCGAAAACTTGAAAAATAATTTAGTAGAACAATTTTATATAGAAGATATTCCCGTATTAAAAGAAGATCCAAATAATCTTTTCATTGACGTGAGAACAAGAGAGGAGTATTCAGCAGGGCATATTGAAGGAACAATCAATATTCCGCTCGATGAACTAAGAGATCGATTAGACAAAATCGATAAAACAAAAACTTTGTGTTTAAATTGCCAAAGTGCTTTAAGAAGTTACCTCGCTTGCCGAATTCTTACTCAACATGGATTTAAATGCAAACATCTAAGTGGTGGATATCGAATTTATTCAAATTACATGAGTGATTTGAAATTAATAGAAGAAACAAAATAATTAGCACATTTCTTTTTAAAAATTTCTTTCTTGCTATTATTTAAGCATGTCTATTCTTATTACGTTTTTAGGATTAATCGTTCCTTTTGTTGGAACAACTTTAGGTTCATCATTAATCTATTTATTCAAAAATAAAGGTATTAGTTTAAACCTAAGTAAAATATTTAATGGCTTTGCAGCTGGAGTAATGTTTTCGGCTTCAATTTTTGGTCTAATTTTACCAGCATTAGAATATGAAACAAACTACATGCCTAATATTTTAGTGGTAATTATTGCTTTTATTTTAGGTGTCTTACTTTTACTTTTAATTGACCATGTTGTACCTCATATTCATGCACAAGATCATTATGAAGAAGGAATACATACAAAACGAGTTAATCGAAAACAAAAGATGCTTTTAGCTGTTACAATTCATAATATTCCTGAAGGTTTATCAGTTGGAGTTATCTTTGGAGTAGCACTTGCAAATTTATCTACTAATCAAGATCCATGGTTAGTGTTATCTTCGGCAATGATGTTAAGTTTAGGTATTGCTATTCAAAATATTCCAGAAGGAGCAATTGTTTCTTTGCCATTTAAAGATGAAACTAATTCTGTACATAAGGCTTTTATGTTTGGAAGTTTAAGTGGAATTGTTGAACCAATTTTTGCTTTATTTGGAATCCTACTTGCTTATTTTATCGAACCTATAATGCCATGGGCGTTAGCACTTGCTGCAGGTTGTATGATTTATGTAACAATTGAAGATTTAATTCCAACAGCAGTAAGTGGAGAAGGCAAAAACCACTATGGAATTATTGCTTTTGTGTTTGGCTTCTTATTAATGATGGCTCTTGATGTTTTATTAGGATAATATGAAAAATCTTAAATATTGTTTAATTAAAAGTATTAATAAAAATGCACCATTAGTTGTTATTCCAAGTTTTGAAGACAATGGTCAAGAGATATTTAGTGAAGCAGGTAAAATAACGAAAGAAGAATTTACTTTACTTAGTGTTTACAATCTTGATTGGAACGATGATTTATCGCCTTATTTTGCTAAATCAATTTTTGACAATGCACCAGATTTTAAAGGTGAAGCTGATAATCTTTTGAACTATTTAACAAATACTTTGATATCAAAAGTTTGTAATGAAAATGAAATTAATCCAAGCTATTTTATGTTAGTAGGTTATTCTATGTCGGGATTATTTTCGATTTATTCTTTATATAAAACAAATTATTTTAAAAAGATTGGTTCAGTCTCTGGATCTTTATGGTATCCAGGTTTTCTAGATTTTATAAATAAAAGCAAAACAGTTAAAAATGTTTCTACGCTTTATATGTCTTTAGGCGATAAAGAAAAACATACAAAGAATATTTACATGAAAAAAGTTGAAGAAAAAACTTTAGAAATATTCGAACTAATTAAACAAGATTTTATAAATGCAAAGTTTGAGTTTAATACTGGAAATCATTTCCAAGATGAAAGTTTAAGAATAGCAAAATGCATTAAATATTTGCTTGAAAACTAACTTTGCACTGATAAAGTGCTTTTAAATTAGCTAAAAATAACATAGAATTTTAGTATGAAAAAAGATTTAGGAAGTCGACTTAAACAAGCAAGAGAAAAAGCTAATTTCACTCAACAAGAAGTCACTGATAAATTAAATATTTCCCGACAAACTATTTCTAAATATGAATTAAACATTAATGAACCTGATTTAGAGACATTAAAAAGTTTAGCATTATTATATGGTGCTGATATAAACGAACTTTTAGGAATAAAGAATAAAAGTTCAAACTCAGAAAAAAGTGAAACAGTGAACAAAATTTTGCTTATTTTTAATCTTATAGTTGTATTTATTTCAGTATTCGCATCCTCAATTATTATTTTTAAGTTTCTTCCCGAAACAGTACCTGTTCATTACAATTTTGAAGGCGTTGTTGATCGTTATGGTTCAAAATATGAACTTTTGTTTTTAAATCTTATTTTTATTGTAATCTTAGCGGTTTATTTACCAATCTATTTTTTATCTAAATCAGCTTTAGAAAACGAACCAGTAAACCCTTTTAAAAGAAACTTAGTTTTAATATTTATTAATGGAACTTTTTCAATAACTTTTTTAGTTGAATCAATCTTATCTTTTTATTATATATTCATTGTCTCAATAATTAATTCAATCGGCAAAATAGTATCGGTCATTTTCATCTTTATGTATCTTTTTATGATGACAATGTCTTTTCTTAGCAATCCAAAAATCAATGAGATGAATATTTTTGTCGGATATCGAACTAAATTTGCTTTATCATGTAGTGAAAATTGGGCGAAACTTAATTGGTGTGCGTCAATTTCTTTATTTGTTTTTTCGTTAATTTCATTAATCATTTCCTGCTTATTTAACTCAATCTATTTATGTTTTACTGCCTTTATTTTACTTTTAAGTATCGTCCCTCCTATTGTTTTTGAACAATATTTAAAAAAGAACGCGTAAAGCTTAAGCTTCTTCTTTAAATAAATTTACAATTCTCTTTAATCAACCCCAATTTTAAAGTGCTAAAATATAAGTAATTAGAAATGAAGCAAACCATTCCTAAAAAAAGTTTTTCAGATAATAATAGGAGGTTAAATCTAAGATGGAAAAACAATACAAAATAGGGACGGAGGAGCAACAAGCATATTTTAAAGACTATAATATAGCTCCTAAAGGTTGTGCGTTTTTAGAGCCAGGTATCGTGGCGAAAGATTCTAAAGAATTTGTAGCTTTTAATATAGCTAAATCTTTCTACCAAGTTTATCCTGAAGTATTTAATCTAACTTATGTTTCTAAAAAAGTTGGATTAGATAAAGATGAAATCGCTAAACGCATTAAGAGAATGTATGATGAGAAACTTTTCATGTTAGTTTCAAATTCATATGTTGGTATTATGGGATTTGGTCTTTATTATTGGTTAGTTAAGTTAAAGAAAGATACTACCAAAGAAGAAAGAGAAGCTTTAACTAAACGGTTCCAAGAAAATGATCAAATTTGTACAGGTTATATGATGGAAGAAGGTGGAGACTTTGACTATTTTAACGGTAACCATATGAGGAATTTAGATAATCTCGTTTATGGCGTTTTAGATAAATTTAGATCTAACCGTTGTGTTGAATACGTTCATATTCTTCCTATTAGAAGACTTGTCCGTGAATCACACGTAAATATGTTTGATTGCAAAGAAGACTATAGACATTATTTCTGGAGTGATGAACAATTAAAGAATGTTTTAAAGATGCAAAAGAAAATGGATAAATATGATTTTGCAATCATCGATGCTTTAAATAATTGTGGCAGCATTGCTAACATGTTTGATTATGATGTTTTAGCAAAACTTTCTGGTTTAAACGCAGAAGAGATGAGAACAGATATCATGAAAATTGTTGATGACCAAAAAACAATAATCCCAATGATTTATTTTAACTATGCAAGTTTAGGACTTAAGTTACATTTCTTTGCAGTTTCGTTATTCCAAAATACCCCAACTTATCGAGTTGAACAAATTTGTGATGAACTTGCAAAAGAACCAGCTTTTGAAAATATCTTTGATTGTTGTGATGGACATCATAACTTTATTTTATCCGCTTATGAAGGAATCACCGACCTTGATAAGATTAGAGAAAAGATTTTAAGTTATGGTGAAGTTATTGAAGTACTTGAAGCAAATTCTCCACGTCAATTTAGAAGATGGACTTGTCGTTTAGATGATAAAAATGGTTTCTATGAGGAATGCATTTTTACCGATGATGTCTTACTGGATAGAAGTAAGGAGTAGGAGGAAAATCATATGAAAATTTTAGAAGCTAGAGATTACGTAGTTAATAATTTGAAATATGCTCTAAATCCTAAATCTATTGCCGTTGTTGGTGCCAGTAGATATCCAACGAAAGTTGGCTATAAAGTAGTTTATGAACTTATGAAATGGGGGTTTAAGGGAACGATTTATCCTGTAAATCCAAGAGCCGACCAAATTTTAGGTTTAAAATGTTATCACACTTTAAGAGATATTAAAGAAAGTGTTGATTTAGTATTTGTTGCAGTACCAGCTCACTTAGTTACACAAATTGTAAATGATGCAATTGAAATCAAAGCTAAAGTTTTAGTTGTTGCAACTAGTGCTTTTAAAGAAATTGGTAGAGAAAAACTTCAAAATGATATTGTTAATACTTGTCGTAAGGCAAAATTACCATTTATCGGGCCAAATCTTGTCGGTTTAGGTTCGCCATATCATCATTTTAACTGTGGATTTATTCCATATTTACCAGTTGAAGGGCCAATTGCTATGATTTCTCAATCTGGTGCAAACCTACTTGCTGCATTAGGTACCAGCCAAGCTGACCATTTTGGAATGTCATTCTTTGTTGGTTTAGGAAATAAAGCAGACGTCGACTTTGCAGAGTTTATTGAATACGCAGGACAAGATCCTCATACAAAATGCTTAGCAATTTATATTGAAGGTCTTGATTCACCTGAAGCTTTCATTTCTAGCTGTAAAAAAGTAGATAAACCAATAGTAGTAATTAAAGTTGGTGGAAGTAAGATTGGTGTTAAAGCAGCCTTTGCTCATACCGCTAGTGAAAATCCAAATGGCGATGAATATTATGACAAAGTCATTAAAGATGCCGGAGCAATTAGAGCTCAAACCTGGCAAGAATTCCTCGATGTATCTTTAGCACTTGGATATTTACCACCTCTTAAAGATGATAAAGTTGTTATGATTACAAATGGTGGTGGGGCAGGACTTTTAAGTTGTGATCACTTTGAAAGACTTGGCATGCCTCTTCATGAACTAAAAGACATTTCACCAATGCTTGCTCAAAGAATTAGAGCTTATATGCCAATGTTTGGATCACCATTAAATCCGGTCGATATTTCAGGTACTGCAACAGTTATTCAATATAAAGGAGCTTTCCAACAAGCCTTGAGAGATCCTAATGTTGATGGTGTTTTAGGTGCAATTTGTCCAACAGCAGTAACTGATGTTTTAGGTGTTGCTAAAGCCGCTATTGAAGTTTATGAATCTACAAAAGATTTAAATAAACCATTTATCATGATTTGCCAAGGCGGCGAAGAATGTCATGAAGCAATTAAACTTTTAAGAGAACATAACATTCCAGCTTATCCAACAGCAGAACAAGCAGTTAATGCAATGGTGGCTCTATATAAATACGGAAAAAGCAAAAAATAATTTAGTTTTGCAGTAATTTTCTCCGAGGCATCGCTATTTAGCGGTGCCTCATTTTATTATTTTTAACTTATCGTTTATAGCAATTGTTAAAATAAGCGCTATCTGAACAGGAATCATTAAGAAGTATAATGGCCAGATATTGTACTCGATAAATTGCACGTAGCATGCAGTTATTAAAGTCCAAAAAAAGATACTTCTTACTATGAAAGTATATAGTTTATTTTTCCATACTTTTGTAAAAAAGAGCATAACAATTGATGTTCCAGGCAAAGCCCATATAAAAATTTGCCAATAATTAATAGATGAAAAAGTAAATAGATAGACGTAAATGATAACTGCAAGCACCCAAACAAAGGAGCAATATAGAAGCTCGATTAAAGAATTGTTGATGATAATCTTTCTATTAAGATGATTTATATACTTTATCTTGTCTTCAAAGCTTTGTTCATTTACTAAAAAGTCTAGTGTGACATTATAAAATTCACAAAGCTGATAAAGAGTTTGAATGTCGGGTAAAGTATCACCATTTTCCCATTTGCTGATGGCTTTATCGCTATATCCAAACTGTTCAGCTAGCTCTGTTTGAGTTATTTTTTTATTTTTCCTTAGATTTGCAAGGTTTTTTGCAACAATCTTCTTAATATCTTTGTTTTCTGGCATGTAAATATATTAATTTTTTATCAAGAGAATGTCAATTCTCTTAAAAAGAGAGTGTTAGATTGAACTCTCTTTTTAGTTCTTTTTGCTTATCGTGTTTTATTTTTGAAAACTTGATTAAATATTGTTGGTCAAAAAAGACCGATTATTGAATTTACTATGGAAATTAAAACTAAAAAGAAAATGTCAAAAAAGAAAGTAATCTTTACTAGCGTAGGGGTTGTCTTATGCATTGCTGTAGGAACTCTTACAGGTGTTTTACTTGCGAACCAATTATCACCTAAAGGAGTTGACTCATCTACTTTAGATGAAAACAGTTATTCTGATAATCCACAAAAGTTATATGAGAATTATTTAGCTGATCCAAAAGATCCTTTGGAATATAAACCATATGATTTAGCTAATATCTCTATATATAAGTATTCGTTAAACAAATATACAACAAGCGAAGTCACATCAACCGCAAACGCAGTAGCTCTTGGCTTTGCCACAAAACAAACCACATATGGTAAAAGCATCAAAAACGATGACAAATATTTTAACGAAAGTTTATCAAACGGATTTATTGGTGTTGCAAAAAGATTTTATCAAACAGGTGAAGAAGTAGATATTTATAGCGGCACACTTAAAAATGACGATAAGGGTGTATACGGAACTTATACTGATGATAAAGAAATACTCGAATTAAAAGAATATGAAAATATTTGGGGTAAAAACTTAACTAATCCTGTTATTTATATCATATCTTCTAAAACAGCGTTAGATACATCGGTTGTTTCTGAAACTGAACAAGGCTATAAGATATCATTAGATTTGGATCCAGTAAGTAGTGTTATTAAATATGCTAAACAAATGGTTAGAATTTCTAATTTAACTGACACACCTAGATTTGATAAAGTTCATGTCGAATTTGATGTAGATAAAGAACTTAATTTATTAGAGATGAACGTTTCTGAACACTATAAAGCTGAGATGGGAATTTCAGCTGATACAACAGCAACTTTAACTGAAAAATATACTATCTTAGATAGTCCAATGGAAATACCAACTATAGACGAAGAAATTTATTTTTAAAAAGGGGTAGAAAGATATGAAACCAATATTTAAGCAAATTACTTTATTCGCAAGCACTTTTGTCTTGTCGACTGGAATCGCATTCGCATCATTTTTTGATTATGGTGCTTTAAATCAAACTCAACCAGGTAATAACAATGGCGGAAACAATGGTGGGGACAATGGGCAAACAGAGAAACCAGTTTCACCTTCCGAAAAATTACTTAGTAGCATGCTAAGTATTGATGAAGCATTAATTGACGGCGGAATTGAAGTTACATTCGATAACAATACAGTAGATATCAATGTTGATGGTCAACTTGGGCTTGATACTTCAAATATTGCTAACACAAGATTTGAGGGAGACGTTAACGTTCAATATAACGGCATCAATTTTAATGGCGATATTAATTACTATGGTGGCAAAATCTTTTTTGATTATGAAAAAGCTAAATTATTTTTAGAAACTGATTCATTATTAGATTTTGTCAACATGATTCCAAATTATGGAATTAATGTTGCTTTACCTGAAGAACTTACAAAACTTGATATTAATAAAATCACAACTCAACTAAGTTCGATGGAGCCTGAAAAAGTAACTGGTGGTTATTACTTTAAATTAAATTTAACTGACAATATTGAACTCAAATTCAAAAGCGATGAAAACTATAATTTCATTGGTGTCAGAACAAATAAATTTTATTTTGAAGATACATATATTTATTTAGATTTTAATGTTAAACAAGATTTAGAAGAAAACTTAGTTTTTACTGAACCAAATATTCTTGAATATCAAGATTTTGCACCAACCTTTGATTTAATAAATGTTTTATATAATACATTTACTAAAGATAACAACACATTAAATTTGAACGTTGCTATTTCAAATTTAGATAAACCTTATTTATCTTTTGGCGGTGATATTTCTTATGATACATCTCTTTCAAGGTTATCTTTTGATGGAAACGTATTTGAAGCAAATTATGATCGTACACATACTTTTAAATTAGGTATGCAAGATAGTAATTTGATTGTTAATTATAATAATTTAAAATTCAGAGTCGAAAATCAAAGCATCATCGGTATTTTAAATTATGTTTTGGAACAAGTTGGGGATGATTACCTTAATGACGCTTTAGCTGGAATGGGGGATATTCTTCAAAATACAGATATATTAGGTGCACTTGAGAATTTAAGTACTATAAATAATTTGATTACAAATATTGAAGTAAGTAATAATTCTTTTATTGTAACTTTAAATTTGGAAGTTTTAGGAATAGGAGCAGATGACATTAAGATAATTCTTAATTTTGATACACAAAATTTCCAAGGCATTCAAATTAAGGGACTTAATATAAGTGGATATAGTGTTGATATTAATTTAACAACTAAAGAGTATGCACCAATCAACTTTAATTTAGAAGAATATACTGCAATTGATCCAGCACTTTGCCTTGTAGATACATTCTTTGCATTATCTAAGGAAACTAGATTCAGGTTAGATTTTACAGGTGGAGTTGATGATACAAGTGCTAGTAATCAAGATTTAAGCATTGATGGCGGACTTCAATTCGATATCGCTAACAAATATGGTTATGGCGATTTAAATTTAGTTGATCCAACTTCATATAACCATAACATTAAAGTTGATATGAGAAGTTACGATGAAATCTTGTTTACTTATAACGATGTAACTAAAGGAAGATTCTCATCTAATTTCTTTACCGATGTTATTGATATGGTTAGTGAAATCTTAAATAACAAAGATGACCATTTCTATGAGTTATTTGGAGATTTATTAAATTCGATGTCTTCATTGCCAATTATGGACGCAATTAATGATAAAGATTACGGAAGACTCTTTGAAATCGGTTTAATCGATTCATTTAATGTAACAGATAGTTCAATCGAACTTGGTCTAAAAGGTGGATTAATTGGAATTGATTCGACATTAAATGTTGTTATAGGTTACGATAGAAATGTTTCAACAGCTAAAGATGCCTTAAAATATTTAGAAGTAAAAAATTTTAAATATGGTGATAGTGTTTATTCATTCAAAATTAATTTAAATAAATTTGACGATAAACTTGAAAGTGAAAGACTTGACCCATCTTTAAATTATATCGATTTCGATAGTTTAACTGTTTTATTACGACTTGGTATTAATACATCAATATATAATCATTACCACTTTAAAGGAAATGCTACTGTTAACTTATCTTTGTTAGGAGATATCGAAGTACTTAATATTCCTATTGAAGTTAAAATATTAAATGAAAAAGGAAATGTCAGCTTAGCAATTGAGTTCTCTGATATTCCTCTAATTCCTGGCGTTAATTCTGGTTTATTCAATATATCAGATAGAAAAGCAAGTATTTATATGAAAGATGGTATGTTCTATATTTATAGAACAGAAACTAAACACGAATATGAATTCCCGCTTTTCAGAGATTACAAATATGAGACCTATGTTAAAGCAGATGCAAACAATTTCTTGGATAATATTGTTACTTATCTCTGCAAAACCGTACTCGGTTTAAATGATTCAATAATGGAACAAATTATAGGCGATGGATCTACTGAAGATTCAGGTTCTAGTAACGATTCTACAATTCATTATGAGAATTTATTAACAGATTACTCATATAACAGCGTAAGCGAAACACCATATTTCAATGTGGGTATTAACATGGTTGAACTTACAAAAATGGATATGTTCACTGATTTATCTCTTAAAGTATATGTTAATGATGAGAAAAAAGAATTAAGTGGACTTGATGTTAATATTGGAATTGATGTACTTGCAAGAATAAATATTGGTGCTTCATTGGATCTTCAAAATTTAGGTGAAAAATTTACTTTAGATGAAATGAATTCTTATATTGCAAATCATAGTAATGATGCACTTAATGAAGTTATTGAAAACAAAACACGCATCTAAAATAATTTGCAAGATAAACAATTAAGCAATCGTTATTAACTAGCGGTTGCTTTTTTCTTGCTCGAGGAAATCAGCTAAAATAACACTTATTAATTAAGTCAAAAATTTAATATAATTATTGAGTAAGAACTGAAGAGGACAGATAAATGATATTAAAGCATAATGACTACTTGGAAATGGTTAAAAAGATTAGAGAAATAACCGATTTTAAGCCTTTAATTGGAGTTGTACTTGGAACTGGATTAGGGAACTTTATAGATAATGTAGATGTTAAAGCTTCTATTTATTATAAAGATATACCTAATTTACCAATCTCAACTAACCCAGCACATAAGGGACGTTTTGTATTTGGCTACTATAACAATATTCCATGTGTTTTTATGCAAGGAAGATTGCATTACTATGAAGGATTTACTCCTGAAGAAGTAATACGTCCAATTAGACTTATGGGAGCTCTTGGAATTAAAAAGCTAATTCTAACTAATGCAGCTGGCGGAATTAATTTAAATTTTAAACCAGGCGACTTTATGTTAATAGAAGATCATATTGATTGTTTTATTCCTTCTCCTTTAATTGGAGAAAACGATGATAATATCGGAACTCGCTTCCCAGATATGAGTGACCCTTACAACTTAGAATTAGTTGAAAAAGTTTATAAATGCGCTAAAAATCTGGATTTACCAATTCACAAAGGTGTTTATGTTCAATATTCTGGACCACAATTTGAAACAAAGTCTTTAATTAAGGCCTTTAGAAATATGGGGGCCGATGCATGTGGAATGTCAACAGCTACTGAAGCGGTTGCTTCTAATCATATGGGAGTTAAAACAATTGCTGTTTCTTTTATTTCTAATATGGCATGTGGTATTGAAAAGAAAAAGATAACCGATGAAGAAGTGGTTATTGAAGCTAAGAAAGCAGAAGCTAATTTTACTAAATTAATTGGCGAAGCTATTAAAATTTTAAGCGAATAAGGTTTCTTATATGATTAGTAAAATCGTTGAAACAACAAAAGGCAAAGTTGAAGGCGTCGAGGAAAGTTGCGGATATCGCTTTTTAGGTATTCCTTTTGTTAAACCTCCAGTTGGAAAATTATCTTATAAACACCCAGTTGAAATTGATAAGTGGGAAGGTATCTATAAAGCTGATAAACCAAAGCCAAATCCTATTCAAAGAGAAGGAACTTTTAGTGTTGGATATAATGATCAAGATTCACTATATTTAAATATTTATGTACCTAATATTGCTAAGGAAAAAGATAACTTACCAGTAATGGTTTGGATTTATGGTGGAAGCTATGCAACAGGTGGAACTGGCTTAAAAGATAAAAAAACCTCGCAAATTGAATATGATTCTTCTGATTTTGCTAACGATACAGGTTGCATAATCATAAACTTCAACTATCGATTAAACGTATATGGTTATTTAAATTTGAACTCAATTGATTCTTCTTTTGAATTAAATAATGGAATTTACGACCAAATTGCTGCTTTAAAATTTATTAAAGAAAACATCAAATTTTTTGGTGGTGATGAAAACAATATTACTTTATTTGGGCAATCAGCTGGCGGTTCATCCATCATCGCTTTAATGTCCATTCCTGAAATAAGCAACTTATTTAATAAAGCTATTGTTATGTCACCAGTTAGTGAACATTTTTTCTTCCCTAAAGAAAGCAAAAAACTAACTAAAAAGTACTTGGGCTATCTTGGTATAAATAAGAACAATTTAGATAAGTTATATCATTTAACTCAAGAAGAGATTAAAAACGCTAATAAGAAACTAGCTGATTATGCTTACCGTAAAGGTGAGTTAAGATGTCCTTTTTCACCAACAATTGATGGTAGTTTATTAAAAGATGAACCAAAAAAACTTTCTGCACTTAACAATATACCACTTTTAATTGGACACGTAATTAATGAAGGAAATCTGTTTTTACTTAAAGCCCCAGATTTTGTTTTGCCATTCATGGTTAAACTATTTGGATTAAAACTTAAGAAAAATAAGGGAGATACCTATCGTCATCGCGCAAGTATTGCTTTGACTCATAAACTTTATATAGATCCAATGCTTGAAATTTTAAAAGAATATAAAGGTAAAGCTTATAAGTATGTTTATAAATACACGACTCCAGATTGTAAAAAGTTAGGTGTTGAAACATTCCATGCCTGTGATGTACCTGTACTATTTGGTTATAATACTCCATTTGAACAAGTAGACGATCCAGAAACTAAAAGAATTACTTCCGACATGAGAAAACTATTTTCTAAATTTGTGCATGATAATTTTGATGAATACGAAGAATATCGTATTAATCATAAAGAAATAGTTATTCAATAGTTTTAACTAAAAAACCTGCAAAATCACTATATTTTGACAAAAATTAAATAGAAAGGAAAAACAATATGTTTGAAGAAATTAAGAAACTCCTTGGCTTTGGCGTAATGAGATTACCATTAGATAAAGACAATAAAGTTAATCTCGAAGACTTCCAAAAGATGGTTGATTACTTTATGTGTAATGGTTTTAATTATTTTGATACAGCACATGTTTATTTAAATGGTCAAAGTGAAATCGCTATAAGAGAATGCTTATCAAAAAGATATAAAAGAGAAGATTTCGTTTTAGCTAATAAACTTTCTTCTAGCTGTTTTTCTAAAGAAGAAGACATAATTCCTTTTTTTAACAAACAACTAGAATGTTGTGGTGTTGATTACTTTGATATTTATTTGATGCATGCTCAACAAAGAAACAATTATGAACAATATCAAAACGCTAACACTTATGAAATTGCAAAACAGTTAAAGAGCGAAGGTAAAATAAAACATATTGGTATATCTTTCCACGACACAGCAGATTTTTTAGATAAGATTTTAACTGAACATCCAGAAATTGAAGTTGTTCAATTGCAATTCAATTACTTGGATATGGAGGATCCAAAAATCCAATCTAGACTTTGTTATGAGACGGCTATAAAACATGGCAAACATATAATTGTTATGGAACCTGTAAAAGGCGGTAGTCTTGTTAAATTACCTAAGAAAGCTGATGAAATTCTTAGAAATTTAAACAATGGTAGTAATGCCTCTTTTGCTATTAGGTTCGCTGCCTCATTTAATAGAGTAATAATGGTTTTAAGCGGAATGAGCAATATGGAACAACTTGTAGAAAATGTTTCTTTTATGAAAGATTTTAAAGAAATTGATAACATAGAGCGTGCTGCTTTGGAACATGTAGCTAATGCTATTAACAAAGTTCCAACAATTGCTTGTACATCTTGTAGATATTGTGTAGATGGCTGCCCAAAAAATATACCTATTCCTGATATTTTTTATGACTACAATCTTTCTGTTGTAGGTAAAGGCGACATGGGTGGTTGTTCTTATGTAATCGATACTTATCATAAAGGAGAAGTGCGTGAATGTATTAAATGTGGTAAGTGCGAAAAAGTATGTCCACAACATTTAAAAATTAGAGATCTTTTGGAGAAAGTTAGTAAACTTTACGACGATTAAACAATTAAATTGTAAAGAAAATCTTACAAAAAATGATTTAAGAAATGCCTTTATAGGATGGTATAATTAACGGTAGTTTATGAACAATTTAGCAAACAAAAATGCAATTTTCTTTGATTTAGATGGCACTTTATGGGATGCTTTAGACGCAATTACTAAGGCTTGGAATAAAGCGATGGAAGATAATAATCTTAACTATCGTTTTTCAAAAGAAACAATGAAGTCTTTTATGGGATTGACACCAAAAGAGACTGCGCCATTAGCTTTTAAAGATGTAGATCTTAATACTGGTTTAAAGTATTTTGCATTGTGTTTAAACGAAGAAATTAGATACCTACGAATTAATCCTGGTAAACTTTATCCAAATGAAGAAGAAACTTTAAAATTGTTATTTAAAGATTATCCTCTTTTTGTTGTATCAAATAGCGATAAAGGATATATCGAAGACTACATTGACGCATATAAGTTTAATAAATATTTTACTGATCATGTTTGTGCTGGCGACACTAATTTAGAAAAATGGCAAAATATTCTTTATATGAAGAGCAAATATAATTTAGACAAAGTTATCTATGTTGGCGATACGAATAAAGACTTTATCGAAAGCTCTAAAGCCGGAGTAGAATTTATCCATGCTTCGTACGGATTTGGAAAAATAGAAAAAGAAGTTTACAAGATATCTGAACTTAAAGAATTACATGATGTGATTCAAAAAGTCTTCAAAAATTGACTTTTTTATAAATTTTGGAGGAGTTCCTTATGGAGAACAATGTTACTCAAAACCAAGAACCCGCTTTAAAGCTTAATATCAAAAGAACTGCAATTATTGGTTTTGCATTCTTTGGTATTTTGCTTCTACGGCAAGTTTATGATTCTTGGTGTCCAACCTTTTTAACTGAACTTTTTAAAGGTGCATTTCCAAACATCACAAATGAAGAAGAAGTTCAATATTTAGTTGGCATTATCATGGCGCTTGATAATTTGGCTGCCCTCATTCTTTTACCAATATTCGGTGCATTATCTGACAAGACTAAGTCGCCAATAGGAAAAAGAATGCCTTATATTTTAGTTGGTACTTTCGTATGTGCAGTAGCCTTCCCATTTATTCCAGTATTTTTCCACTATAACAATATTGCTGGTGTAATTGCGATGATGGCCATTGTTGTAATCTTTATGATGATGTATCGAAACCCAGCTGTTAGTTTAATGCCTGACATGACACCAACACCATTAAGAAGTAAAGCTAATGGCATCATCAATATCATGGGTTATATTGGTGGAGCATTCGCTACTGTCGTTGGTATAGTTTTTGTTTTAAGTGACTATCTTGATATTAATGGAGAAGGTGGATGGGCCGCCGGTAACATTTGGGTTATAGAAATTCCATTTTTACTCGCATCAGTTTTAATGGTTGCTTCTTGCTTAGTTTTATTCTTTAAAATTAAAGAAAACAAAATTGAAGCAGAGATAGCACCTGAAATGAAACGTGGTGAAGAGCTATCAGAACTTAAAGAAAAAGTTGTAGATGATAAACCTTTAACTAGAGGAAATAAGATTATGCTTATTTTAATCTTAGTTGCCGAATTCTTCTGGTTTATGAGCGACAATGGTATTGCTACATTTATGGGCAATTACACGATTTATTACTTTGAAGCTTCTTCAAGCTCAAATATGATTAATACCATCGTTGGTGGTGTCGGATCTGTTATCGGTTTTGCACTTGGCGGTTTAATTGCTGGTAAAATTGGACGCAAATGGACACTTGTTGGTGGTCTTGGATTAACTCTTGTTTCATATATTATTTGGGCTATTTTAAGTTTCACTCTCTTAGAATTTTCTAAAGGAAGTGGTCAATTCCCTATTTTCTTATACATAATTTGGTTTGTTAAAGGATTTGGAATGTCTTTAGTTCACGTTAATTCCTATCCAATGGTTGTTGAATTATGTAATTCTAAAAAGATTGGTCGTTTCACTGGATATTATTACGCTGCATCCATGGCTGCTCAAACAATAACTCCAGTCGCATTAGGTTCAATTTTACTTGTTCCTTCATTTGACTTTGGTATTTTACCAATCTACGCATTAGTTTGTCTTGGAATCTCATTTGTAGTATTCCTTTTTGTAAAGAATGTTAAATCTACAAAAACAGAATTTAAAAAAGGCTTAGAATCTATAGGAAGTGATGACTAATAATGAAAAAAGATGAAATTATTAAAAATATCAATCCTTTATTTTTGAAAGGCGTTGCTCATCGTGGATACCACAACGAAACTATAACTGAAAATAGTTTGGGTGCTTTTAAAAATGCAATCACACATAATTTTGCTTTCGAGCTTGATGTTCATTTAACAAAAGATGAAAAATTAATTGTTTCACATGATTCTTCTTTAAAAAGAACAACGGGCAAAGAAGGTATCATCGAAGAATTAACTTTAAAAGAAATTAAAGATAACTATCGACTTTTAAATGATGAAGAAGTTCCTACTTTAGAAGAAGTCTTTGAGTTAACTAAAGAAAGCGTTCCTATTGTTGTAGAGTTAAAACCATATACTAAAACTAAAAATTATAAAGTATTGGCTTTAAAGGTCATGGAATCTCTAAAAGTTATTATAGATAAGAAAAACATCATCTTAATTTCTTTTTATCCTCAATGTTTATTACATTTTAAGAATAGTGGTTTTGTTAGATGCTTACTTGTTGATCGAAAGAATAGCCGGGTCTACGCTTTACGATATTTCTTTGAAGGAGTTGATCTAGAATGGCAACTTCTTGAAGAAGAGAAGTATCAAAAAGCTAAGGAAACAAAACTTGTAATGTGCTGGACTATTGAAAGCAAAGAGGAATACAACAAAATCAAAGAATTTTCAGATTCAGTTACTTTTCAATATTTTGATATAACTAAATAAAGCTCACTAAAAATCTATTGTGCATTTTGAAACTCTAACTTATTTTGTTCAATTTCGCGATAGATTTTTTTGCGTTCAATGAAATAATAAATCATTTGAGAGAGTAATGAAGCAATCCAACTAACTGGATAACACGTATAAAGAATTAGTGTGGAATGCATTATGCTATTTGGTTCAGGAGAATAAACAAAATAGTTCCAAATTAGTCTGAAAATACAAGCCCAAAAAATAGAAATAATCATTGGAATAGCCGCACGATTTAAACCTCTTAAAAAATTCGTAAAAGAATCCATTGCGCCGCATAAAAAATAAGTTGGTAAAAGGAGTGATAGCCTTTCAAAACAAAGTAGGTAGAACTCTGAATCGGCTTTTCCGCCTGTGTAAGCTGATATCAGTGGCACATTTAAGGAAAGTAAAAACATACCAATTAATAAACCGAAAGACATACAAGTGCCTTCAATTATAAAAATTAGTTTTTTAACATTCTTTGCTTCGCCTTTACCATAATTTGCACTAATAAAAGCAGAACCACCTTGAGCAATTGAAAAAGTTGAAGTGTAACAGAAATTTTCTATCGATTCGCAATCAGCGTTCACCTCAACAATTCTTGGGCCCCAGGTATTAACAGTAGATTGCAAGATCATGTTGGAGACAGCAAAGATCATGCCTTGCAAGCCGCTAGGAATGCCAACCTTCAAAATCTCAATTGTTTCTTTTTTGTACAATCGAATGTTTTTGAACTTAAAATCAATAAAGTTTTTGTTTCTCTTCAAGAAAACAAATACAAGAATCGTAGCCGTGCAGTATGAGAAGATACTACTTAATCCAGTTCCGACGACTGATAAATTACAAGATAAACGAACAGGTAATTTAAAGTTATGTGTAACACACCAGCTATACCTAAAAAGATTAAAGGCATACGAGAATTTCCTGTACCTCTAAAGATTGCACTTCCAAAATTATAAATGCTTATAAAAGGTAGTGCGTAAAAATATGTTCTTAAATATTCGACAGCTAAATCAAAATATGAATCATCGGCATTTTGAAGTCTTAATAAAGCTGGTGCTAAAAAGTAGCCAATTATCATAACCAAAACGCCAGCAATAAAAGCTAAAATAAGTCCAGAATAGCAGGCTTTTTCAGCCGAAACTTTGTCATTTTCTCCATAGTACTTTGCAATAATGACGTTTTCTCCAGCAGATAAGCCAATAAAAACATTAGTTAATAAAGCGTTCAAAGCAGCATTTGCGCCAACGGCAGCAGCTGCAAGTTCGCCTTCATAGCCTTCTATTACAATTAAATCAAAAGTCGAAAATAAAATTTCAAGACAGCCAACAACCATTAAAGGTAAAGAGAACAGAATTACTTTCTTTATTAAAGTAGCGGTTGATCCGCTAGTTAAATCCATAGATTTGAGCTTCATACCGAAACAATATTTTAGTCTCAACTATTTAAAAAGCAATAAATAATTGAGGCACAAAACAAATATCTAGAATTATTTATTTAGTCTTTAAAAGATTCTTTTGGATTAGCCAAAAATTCAAGATTTTGGAAAGTAAACTTCTTAGTTTTACCAACAATAGAAGTGGATAAAGTAATTGTATCAATTGAAGTAAAGCCTTGTTTATAGTAGAGCTTTAAAGCGCTAATATTATTTGGAGCGACTTCAATTTGAACACGTTGGTTACCTTTTGCATAAAGTATTTCTTTTATTCTCTTTAAAGCGAAACTTGCTAAACCTTTACGACGGAAGTCTGGTTTAATATAAAGATATTCAATATTATTGGTGTAGCCGTATTTTTCATTGACGAAAGTGAAGCCGGCTATACTCTCATCAATCATAATAAGATAACCAAAACATTTTGGAGAAAGCATTCTACGAATGTCTTCTAGTATATCTTCATCGCTTGCTTCAATTAGTTGAGAATGCCAAAAATCTTTGAGCATCGCGGATAACTCAGTTAGGTCAGCTAGTGTTACTTTCTTTAAATACCTTTTGTTCGTCATATAACGATTCTAGCAAAGATATTTTTAAAAAGCAAATTTTAACTTGTTTTTGTTGACTTTTTTGTGGAAATAAAAGTTTTTTCGGATAACTTTAACTTTACGGATTCATATTAATACTTATGTCTTTCCTCCTATAAAGACTTTAACTCATAAAGAAAAATAGAGTAAAAGTAAGCATTTCAATCGACTAATCAAATGAAATCCATCACCTCCTTAAGTGAAAGGAATGAATAAAACATGTCCTTTCACTAATATAAAGGAGTTTAAAGCTGAAAATTTTAAAAAAATGTTAAAAAAATTATTTTGAGTGTCAGTTCTTTACATTTTGCAGATAATTTTTTCTTGAAATGTGAATAGAGATAAATGAAATATTAGTAAAATCAAGTGGTGTAAAGTACTAAAAAAAGATGAACAATCATCAAATAAAAAACTTTAATATAAAATAAATAACTTGCAAAACTTAACTATTTGTATATTTTTTTTGAATAATTGTATAATAGAAACGTTGAAGGAGACATGCTTATGTCGCACTCAACCATAAGGCTTTCGCTTTGTTGCTTCTTTGTTTATTACTTAAGTGATTATATGTAGATGAAAAAGAGGAAACGTAGGAAGAGATTTCCTATGAAAAAATGTTAGAAGTAATCAAGTTGATTCTTGAAATACTTCTAACATACCTAAGCATTTATAGTTTAATCAAGTAATAGTAATAAGTAAACAAAAGAAAGGTTTTATGGTTGAGTGTTTAATAGATAATGTTTTGCTTTCTAGAAATAATATAAATTTTTTTAGCTTGCACTAAAGCACTAATATTTTCTCTAGAAAACTAAATTCAATATTTTATAATATTCACGAAAAAGGAATAGAAAAAATATGAATAGATTTGCTTTATTACATCGTATAGATTCTGAATATGCTTATCCACTTGATGAGAAAAATCTTGTTTTAAGATTAAGAGTTAGTAAAGACGATGAATTTAAAAAGATTGAAGTTTTCTTTAATCCAGCGATGCGCTTTATTAAAGAAAGACAAGTTCAAGAAATGAAAGTCAAATATGTTGATAATCTTTTTAAATATTATGAAGTAACTATTTATAATGCATTTCCTTCTTTTTCTTATATCTTTCATATAGTAAGTAGTAATGATGAAGAATACTATTTAAGTGATGAAGGATTAAATAATACTTATGATTATGAATTATCGCAGGTTAGTGCTTTTCGTTATGCTTTTATAAATAAAGATGACATTATTAAAGTTAACCATAAATTTGAAGGTAGACTTGTCTATCAAATCTTTGTTGATAGCTTTATGAAAACAGATTCTTTAAATAAAGATTACGTTAATAGAGAGTGGGACTCTTTTGATCTATCTCCAATTAAAGATCATAAATATGTCCCTATCTTTTTAGGTGGAGATTTAAAAGGCGTCATCTCTAAATTAACTTATTTAAAGGATTTAGGAATTGGAGCAATTTACCTTACTCCAATTTTTAAAGCTAACACTAATCATAAATACGACACCTTAGATTATTTTGAAATTGATCCTCGAATTGGCGACATCTCAACTTTAAAAGAGTTAGTTAAAAAAGCTCATGAATTAGACATTCTTGTTTGTCTTGATCTTGTATTTAATCATACATCTTTCTATCATCCTTATTTTGAGGACGTTATTAAAAATGGCAAGAACTCAAAATACTTTGATTACTACATGATTGAAGGAGATGAAATTAAGTTAACACGACCAGTTAACTACATGACTTTTTCAGAAAGTCCAATGATGCCTAAATTAAATGGTAATAATCCTGATGTCCAAAAATTTTGTTTAGAAGTTGCTAAATACTATTTAAAAGAAGCTCAAATTGATGGCTATCGACTTGACGTTTCAAATGAACTACCTCATTCTTTTTGGACTCAATTTAAAAAAGAATTAAAGAAAGAAAAAGAAGATATCTTTTTAATTGGAGAATGTTGGTATAACGCTTATTCTTTTTTAAATTCATTAGAATGGGATTCATCAATGAACTATGCTTTCTTATTTACTAGTAAAGAATATTTTGTAAATAAATCATTAAGCACCAAAGAATTCATCGAAAAATTAAATGCTAATTTAATCCGTTATAAAGAACCAACAAACAAAATGC
>CALVLC010000005.1 GCA_944336335.1 uncultured Bacilli bacterium
TGATTATAGTGTTGATAAACCAAGCTTTGTCGAAATTCGACCAGGTCACTTTGTACTTGCAAACAAGGCCGAAGTTGAAAAATATAACAAAGAAATGGAAGAAATCGATGCTCGACTTGCTGAAGAAGCTAAAAAAGTTCAAGCAGAAGAAATTATTGAGAAAGAAGATTCTTTAGAAAAACACGAAACTAAGGTAGAAGAAAAAGATAACTCTTCTTTAGTTAATACAACTCTAGAGAATTTAAAGGAAGAAGATAACTTAACAAAAGAAATAAAGCTAGAAGAAAATAAAAAAGAACCTTCTGAAACTTTATTAAGAGAAAGATCTGGTGAAATTAAAAAGGTTTACCATGTTAAAAAAGTGGATGGTAAATGGGAAATAATTTTAAAAGATGGTCTAAAAGTTATTAAAACTTTCTCAACTAAGAAAGAAGCTGTAGAATTTGCAAATGACCTAGCAAAATCTCAAAATGGAACAGTTTTAGTTCATGCTTCTAAAGGGAAAAATAAAGGCAAATTTATTAAATAAAAATCGTTTTTCAAAAAAATGTAAATTTAAGTATTGACAGAAAGAGGTTTTAGTTTACACTAATAGCCGAAGATTGATAGAGGCGCAGTTTAAAAGAGTAACTTGTGGAGAAGGCGTTCTAAGAAGCAAGTGAAAGGTATAACTGCCGAAACAACTTACTAGGCATAGAAGTTGATTGGTCTATGGAAGAATATTCCAATAGACTCCTAGAGATTTTTCTAGAGGCGCTATCGGTGTGATTTCTTAAATTAAAGATTGCATCGAGCGATGCAATCTTTTTAATTTAAGGAGCACACGGATATGAAAAAGAAAATTTTTTCGTTTTTCTTTCTATTTCTTGCTACTATTGGTTTGACTAGTTTGGTAAGTTGTGGAGAAGATTCGACTGCTGATAATTCTCGTCTTGTTATCGGAATGGAATGTGGCTATCAACCTTTTAATTGGACGGTACAAAAAGCAAGTGAATATACTTTGCCAATTGATGGCACAAATGAATTTGCTGATGGATATGATATTCAAATTGCAAAATATTTAAGCGAAGATTTAGATCGCGAAGTTATCATTAAAAGAACAGTTTGGGACAGTTTAATAACCGATTTAAATGCTGGAAACATTAATATGGTACTTGCGGGTATGAGTTCAACCGCTGAAAGAAGAGAACAAATTGATTTTACTGACCCATACTTAACTAGTGATTTAGCATTTTTAATTCAAAAAGAAAATATTCCAGAAGGTAATTCAGCTGAAAATCCTCTTTCGTACGAAGATGTACTTCGATTATTCGAAGGAGAGAGTTTAATTTGCCAAAGAGGTGTTGTTGGGGATGAATTAATTGAAACATATTTCTCATCAGTTGACGAATCAATTCAACACAATGATCCAGCCAATACTTACCCTTTAGCTGCAATGGATGTTGATCAAGGGATTTCTTTTGCAATGCCTGCTGAAGTCCCAGTTTGTGAAGCAATGGTTAATATTTCACCAAACAATTTAGGTATTTTATATGTTGACCAAAGTTTTATAAGCGATGTAGACAAAGAAGGCCTATCAGTTTCAATCGGGATTAAAAAAGGAAATGATGAATTAAGAGAAGATCTTAATGCCTCACTTGCTAAACTTTCTAACGAAGAACGTGGAAAAATGATGGGAGAAGCAGCTCAAAGAAGTGCTCAAAGTGATGATGGAAGTGGAGAAACAACAGTTAGCGAACAAAATATTTGGACGTTATTTATAAATAACTTTGAATTAATTGGTGCTGGTATTGTTGATACTATCATTTTAGCCGTATTTGGCACTGGAATTGGTCTTATTTTAGGTATTTTTATTGCTTATGGTAAAAATTTGAAGATTAAGGATACTGACAAATTTTTAGTTAAAAGTGGTAAAGGAATCTTAATTGGACTAGCGAATATTTATTCAACAGTTTTAAGAGGCACACCAATGATGGTTCAAGCTTTGATTTTTAAATATGGATGTCAAGCTATTGGTTTAAACTGGGGCAACATCAATTTTGGAGGCGACATTTCAAACTTCTTTAATGGCTGGTTTATTGCAGGTTTGATAGTTATTACCTTAAATACAGCAGCTTATATGGGCGAAATTGTAAGAAGTGGTTTAAATGGTATTGATAAAGGGCAAATTGAGGGTGCTCGAAGTTTAGGTATGTCTTCAACAAGAACTTCGATTACCATTATTCTTCCTCAAGCTTTAAAAAATGCCCTTCCAACAATTGGAAACGAATTAATCGTCAATATTAAAGATTCATCAGTTTTAAATGTTATTGCAGTTACTGAACTTTATTACAGAATGATGAATATTGCGAGTACAACATTTGCTTTCCTTGACGCATACTTCATTCTTGCGATTATTTATCTTGTCTTAACTCTTATTGCAACTGGTGCTCTCAAACTTATAGAAAAGAAGTTGGATGGTGTGAAATTTTCTTTTAATCCATTTAGATGGGCGAGAAAGAAGGAGGTCTTCTAAAAATGGAAACTTTATTAAAAATTGAAAACATAGCTAAATTTTTTGGAGCAACACAAGTTTTAAAAGATATTTCATTAACTGTCAATAAAGGTGATGTCATTTCTATTATTGGACCTAGTGGAAGTGGTAAATCAACATTTTTAAGATGTCTTAATCTTTTAGAAGAGCCAACTAGAGGAAAATTAACTTATTTAGATAAAACTTATTTTAGTGTTACAAAGTGCAAAGATGATTTTGTGGATTATGCTCGTTATCAAGATGATTTAAAAAAATATGAAGAAAAGCTTATCGAGACTGAAGACAACTATGCTATATATAAGAATAAGTTAATCGAAGATCGTAATAATAAAGAATATAAGATTAAATGTAAGGAAGCTAAAAAAGAATTTGATAATGTTAGAAAGCATCCAATCTTAAAAAAAGATTATTTCAATAAAGAAGCTTATGAAGAAATAATAAAAAATTCACCTTCTTTTACCATTAGTCAAAAAGAAATTAATGAAATAAGAACTCATATCGGAATGGTCTTTCAATCTTTTAATCTTTTTAATAATTTTAATGTTTTAGATAATTGTATTTTAGCCCAAACTAAAGTTTTAAAAAGAAAATATGATGAAGCAAAAGAAATTGCTATTAAAAATTTAACAAGTGTTAATATGCAAGATAGAATGAATTACAAAATTTCTGAATTAAGCGGCGGACAAAAACAAAGAGTAGCTATTGCTAGAACTCTTTCAATGAACCCATCGATAATTTTATTTGATGAACCAACAAGCGCTCTTGATCCTGAGATGGTTAACGAAGTTTTGAGTGTTATGAAAAATCTTGCTGAAAATGGCATGACGATGATTGTTGTAACTCATGAAATGAATTTTGCTAAAAATGTTTCTAATAAAGTTGTCTTTATGGAAAATGGTTATATAGTTGAAAGCGGAAATCCAAAAGAAATTTTTGAAAATCCACAAACTGAAAGACTTAGAGAATTTCTTAAATTAGATGATAAAAATTAAGAAATATTTTCAATAAGAAAAGTATTAAAAATAAGTAATATTTCAAAAATACCTTTAAAACTCGGTTATTTTAAAGATATTTTCGATTTTTAGGTTCTTAAAAAACTCTACTCATATTGCTTTATTAAAAAGATATATTTATATATAATTTTTATCGGAGGTAGATAGTTATGTATAACAAATATGCTTATGCTAAATATGAAGGCGAAAATAAAGTTGCTCTTGATAAATTTGCTAGTGAATACATTGAATTTTTATCAAATAGTAAAACTGAAAGAGTATTTACTAAAAACGCAACTGCATTAGCTGAAAAATTTGGCTTTAAAAATATCGAAACAGTAAAATCATTAAAAGCTGGAGACAAAGTTTATTCCATTAATAGAGGAAAAAACATTGCTCTTTTTGTAATTGGTAAAGAAGATATTGAAAAGGGTATTAATATTTTAGGCGCACATATTGATTCACCTAGACTTGACGTTAAACAAAATCCACTTTATGAATCAACAGGTTTTGCTTTACTTGATACTCACTATTATGGTGGAGTTAAAAAATACCAATGGGTTACAATTCCACTAGCAATTTATGGAACAGTTTATAAAAAAGACGGTAGCGAAGTTGAAATTCAAATTGGTGATAGTGAAAATGATCCAGTTTTTGGAATTAGCGATCTTTTAATTCACTTATCAGCTGATCAAATGCAAAAAACAGCATCTTCATTTATTGAAGGTGAAAATTTAGATTTAACAGTTGGTTCTTTACCTGTTAAAGATGGTGAAAAAGATTCAATTAAAGCTAATGTTTTAAAACTTTTAAAAGAAAAATACGATATCGAAGAAGAAGATCTTTCAAGTGCTGAGCTTGAAATTGTTCCAGCTGGCAAAGCTAGAGAATATGGTCTTGATAGAAGTATGATTGCTGGATATGGACACGATGATAAAGTTTGTGCTTATACTTCTTTAAGAGCAATTTTAGAAGTTGAAAAACCAGAAAGAACTTCTTGCTGCATCTTAGTTGATAAAGAAGAAATTGGTTCAGTTGGTGCAACTGGTGCTCAATCACGATATTTTGAAAATTTAATTGCTGAAATTATGAACTTAAAAGGTGAATATAATGAATTAAGTTTAAGAAGAGCATTAACTAATTCCAGAATGCTTTCAAGCGATGTTTCAGCTGGTGTTGATCCACTTTTCTTAAGTGTTAATGAGCTTAAAAATAGTGCATATTTAAATAAAGGTATTGTCTTTAATAAATATACAGGTGCTAGAGGAAAGAGTGGCTGCAATGATGCTTCTCCAAAATTTATTGCTCATTTAAGAAAAATTATGGACGAGGATAATGTTTATTATCAAACATCTGAATTAGGTAAAGTTGATCAAGGTGGTGGCGGAACCATCGCTTATATTCTTGCAAATCTTAATATGGATGTAATTGATGCCGGAATTGCAGTCTTAAATATGCATGCTCCAATGGAGATTGTTAGTAAGATTGATGTTTATGAAGCATATCTTGCTTACAAGATATTCTTAATCAAAGGATAATTAAAACAAATTAAAAATTTACAAAAATAGGCGCCGATAAATAAGACGCCTATTTTTGTTATATATTATATATAAAGATAATAGTGAAAATTTAATTCGACTGAACTTTTTGAATAGTGCAAAAGTTCAATAAAAAATAAAAATCCCCAGCAAATCGGGGATTAATTTTTAAATTTGGTGGGTACTATAGGGATCGAACCTATGACCTTCTGTACGTCAAACAGATGCTCTCCCAGCTGAGCTAAATACCCAACGCTTAAATACTTTATCATAACTTCATTACTTATGGCAAGTACTTTTTTAAAAATTTTTAAAGAAATTTTTTAGGCCGATTTTTTTAATTATGAAATCTTTGGCATGCTAAATTTACACTTTCTTTATATGATTTTAATATGCAGTGTCAATATTTCCACTTTTATACCTATTTTTCGCAAAAACCTTATAATACCTCAAAAAAAGTTTTAAAAATGTCATATTTTTTCTTTATTTTTTTAGTTGAGCAACCTAAAATATAAGTAATATGATTAGTGCGGACCTAATTTTGATAATATGTCTAGCTCTAGGATTTATTGGGGGCTCGATTCGTGGATGGTGGAGATGCTTAATCGGCATTCTTATTTTATTTGTCGGTGCAGCTTTATTTTATATCGGATTTTTCGATTATGCTGCCAACTGGGTTCAATACGATAGCCTAGAATTCCTTGCAAAACAGTTCAATTTTAATTTAACTTATGAAATTCCTGATATAGGTTTAACAATTAGATTTACCAACATTAAGGATGCATTTTTATTACTTCAAAATACTGGTCTTGATCCTGTTTTATTAAATGCAACAAGTGAAGGCTTCTCTAAATCAGTTATTGCTTTAGTAGCTTTTTTAGTTATAGTGCTTGCCGCTTTCTTAGTTTCCACAATATTATATTGGGTTTTATTAAAGTGGATTATGCCAAGGAGACTTAGAAAAGGTTTCTTATCTAGACTTTTTGGCGCAATCTTTGGAACAATTGAGATGGGTGCGATTTGCGTCATTTTTTTCCAATTTGCAGGAAATTTAGCAATTCCGTTAGAAACAGTTGTCATTCCAGAATTAAAAGACACCAATAGTGAATTATATAAATTGATTATGAATTTAGATGTCATCGCTGCTAGCGATTTAGATAGCTATGTGAACATGGCACAAAATATTCTTGCTGTAATCAATCCTTTGAGCGAAAGTTCAAGATATGTCAGCATGATATTCAATTATCTAGGCAATATAGGTTTAAGTCCTTTCAATATTATTTCAGTTGATGTTATTGACGAGACCGGTGCAAAAGTTGCAATCCCATTCAAGGATGCGTTCACCGACATGCTTAATAACTTTATTGATGTAAGCGTTGGAAAACTAAATACCTTATTGGGAGCTTAATTTACGGGGGAGGGTAGTTTATGAAGAAAAACCGTGTTTTAAGAAACTGGGTGATTACCGGCCTTGTAGGAATGGTTGTTACCCTTGTCGTTCTTGGACTAGGCGTTTGGTTCAGAGACGTTGAAGGCTTCATAGGTGATCAATTCATCCATGGAACCAACCTCAATGCAATCGCTTGGTTACCAGTCATCAGCCGTGATTATTGGTCCGGATTCCTTGCAGATGCTTTTGCAGCATTTTTCGGATTTAACGGAACACAAGGTCTCGCTGATTGGTCAGATTATCGTATTTATGTAGATAATCTTATTTGGCTCATTATCGCAGCCTTAGCAATCGTTTTCTTTGTAGTCCTTTTAATAAAGGCTATAAAAAGAAAGAGTGGAAAACATGTCGCTTTTGCAATCTTTTTCTTAGTTTTTGCAGCAATTTCTGTTGCTTGCACAACTGCATATTATTTTGCAAGACACATGGTCTTTACCTATGAGAATGGAACATTAGAATTTGTCAAATTTGCAAGAGGTGTTGCAAATAATGGCGAATTAACTTTTGTTCATGCAATGATTAATGCTCTTAGCTTTGGCACTTATAAACCAGGTTCATTTAACGGAACATGGCAAGCATGGGTTGTTAGTGGTTTAGCAATTGTCTTATGCTTAGCAGTTTTAGTTTATATCGTTGCTTATCTTGGAATGGTCATCACTGCTTTAGTACAACTTAGAGCACCTAAAGAAATTGTTGAAGAAACAGTTCCTGTTATCGAAACAGCTCCTCAACCAGAACCAGCACCAGTTGTTGAGAAGAAAAAAGGTATTCTTGTTGTTAAAAGATTTGATAAGTATGGCAACTATGGACCACTTGTTGAAAGAGGCGAAGTTGATTATCCACGTCAAAATGTTAAAGCTAAACCTTTAACTGTAGAAGAAGTTAGAAAAGTTATTCAAGATGAAATCGAAAGAGCAGAAACTAGAAGAATCGTCGAAGAATATAAAAACGAAAAACAAGCTGAAGCAATTGCCAAAGCAATTGTAAAAGCAAATAATAACGAAGAAAAAACTCCTGCACCAGTTGTAACCCAAGCTGTTGAAGGAAAAAAGGATGAAAAGAAAGTTTATCCTGCACCAGTAATCTTTGCAATGCCTACAAGTGTCAAAGAAGAAGGCGTCAAAACAAAAGAAGTTAAAGAAAAACCTGTAGCTCCTAAAAAAGAGAAAAAAGGCTTAACAGAAGATCAAGTTAGAGACATCATTGCTAGTGAAATCAAAGATGCTTTAAAAGATCTTGTTATTAAGCACGAAAGAGTAGTTGAAAAACAAGTTGAGGTTAAAGTCCCAGCAAAAGATGAAACTCCTGTTAAAGAAGAACCAGTAGTTGAAACTAAAGTTGAAGAAGTTAAAGTAGAAGAAACTCCAGTTCAAACTGAAACAGTAGTTGAAACTAATCCACTTGTTGAGTCAACACCAGTTGAAGAGGAAAAACCTGTTGAAACTGTTGAGGCTACTGTTCCAACTGAAACAATAACTGAAGAAGTCAAAGAAGAACCAGTTGTTGAAGAAACTCCAGTTGAAGAAGAAGTCAAAACAGAAGAAGTTAAAGTAGAAGATACTCCTGTTACTGAAGAAGTAAAAGAAGAAGCTCCTGCTACTGAAGAAGTAAAAGTTGAAGAAAAGGCAGAAGAAAAAGTTGAAGAAACTGCTCCAGTTGCTGAAGAACCAGTTAAAGAAGAACCAGTAGTTGAAGAAACTAAGGTTGAAGAAACAAAAACTGAAGAAGCTCCTGTACTTGAAACTCCAGCTGTTGAAACTCCAGTCGAAAAACCAAAAATTATTAGAATCCCATTCACAACAAGAATGTTAGAAGCCGATGATGAACTTAAGGCTGCTTATAATCACATTAAATCCTTATTAAAATCATATGGTTTAAATAACAGAGTTGCTAATGGTGGTGATTCATTCAGATTACATAGAGTTACCTATTGTAAGATCACCATTGCTGGTAAATCATTAAAATTATATCTTGCACTTAATCCACAAGATTATGTTGATACAACTTATCCAATTAAAGATGCAAGCAGCAAAAATATGTATAAAGAAACACCTCTTGTCTTTAAAGTAAGAAGTGGTCTTAGCTTAAGAAGAGCTGATGAATTAATTAGAGATTGTATGGATAAACATGGTCTTGAACAAATTGACCAAGTTCAAGAATTCGATTGGGCAAGTGATCTTGCTAACACCACTATCGAAGATGATGGTGATGAAGGTGATGAAGAATAATAGGAGGGGAAAATACTATGAGAAAAGGTAAATTAGTAAAAACTGTATTCTTCAGCATTATATTTACAGCTTTATTATTCGGTCTTGTCGTTCTTACATTCGGTGAATGGATGAACGCTAAAAACAGCGCATTAACATGGGCTGGAATAGAGCCATTATTCCATAATACTGGGAATACTTTTGGATTAGCTCCAGCGTTTGATCAATTAACAATGGTCACTTTTGGATTTAGTTGGCTCGGTGCTGACTTCAGTGGTGTCCATTCATTCTTCTTTGGATTTGTTGAAGGATGGAACGCTGTCATTACGGCTTTCAGAGTTGAACTTATTCCATTTATAATTTATTGGGTAATATTTATCGTTGCATGTCTTGCAATCGTTATAATCATTATCCAATGCTTTACACACCGTAATGGAAATCTTATTTGGTTAGCACTTTTTGGTGCAATTGTCGCAATCTTTGCTTTATATACAGTTGCTGGCGTTAACATCTTACTTTTTGGTAAACAAGCTTTAACAACTTATGCGGTTGATGCTGCTGTTGCTCCAACTGATGGATATGCTTATCTATTAATTCCAGATCTCTTTATGAAATTCTGGAATTTAGCAATTGGTGAAACTCATGAAATTCGTTGGGGTTCACTTCTTGTTGTTGCTTTAACTGTTATTATTGTCTTCTTAGCAATTGCTAACTTAATTACATCTCTTGTATATCTTGTTCAAGCTTTTGTCTATTCACATTCACACAAATATGACTATCTCACAAGAAGAGAAAGAAAAGAAAAAGTTAAATATTATAAAGATAACGGATTCAAGAATATTAATGGTAAGAAGAAAGCTAAAGGCAATAAAGAACAACCAATGCCAGATGCTGCTCCAGCATATGCCAATGCTGCTCAACTTCCACCTTATGGATATATGCCATATGGCTATCCAATGAATCCACAAGTTGTCCCTGTTCCACAACAAGCTCAACCTGTAAGTGGTGGTAATTATGTCCAAACTGGAAATAATGCACCATTAATCGTTCAATATATTACAACTGGTGGCGAAGAAAAATTAAAAAGCTCCAAACCAGAAGCTGAATCAGTCGGAATTTATGGAACAAGAATGAATCACGTTGAAACAGCTGGTCCAAGCTTAACACGTGATGACATTAAGAGTGCCGTTATTGATGTTTTAAGAGAAAATGATCTCTTAAGACCTGAAATTGTTGCACCAGCTCCAGTTATGCCAGTTCAACCTGAAGAACCAAAAGAAGAAAAGGTTGAAGATAAATACGATTTATTAACAATCGATGAATTAAAAGATTTAATTAAAGAAACTGTCGTCGTCAAAGAAGAACCTAAAGAAGAAGAGAAGGTTGCTACTGAAGAAGACGTTAGAAGAATCGTTAGTGAAGCCTTGGTCAAACAAGCTACTCCAGTCGTTGCGAAAGAAGTAGAAGTTGCTCCAGCTCCAGCACCTGTTCCTACCAAAGAAGTCGAGGAAGAAAAGGCGGTTACTCCCATCGTTGTAGCAATGCCTGCAAAGATCGAAGAAGAACCTGTCGAAGAAGAACCAGTCATCGAGGAAGAGGAAGAAGAAAGAATCAGCGAAGACGACTTAAGAGCTCTTGTTAAAGCTCAACTTGTTGAAGCTTTAAAAGATATTAAAGTCGAAGAAACTGAAACTGTTAAAGAAGTTCCAGTTTATGTCGAAGAAAAAACTCCTGAAGTAAAAGAAGTTGTCAAGGAAGTCGTTAAAGAAGTTCCTGTAATTAAGGAAGTTGTTAAGGAAGTTCCAGTAGTTAAAGAAGTTCCTGTTATTAAAGAAGTTGTCAAGGAAGTTGAAGTTCCTGTAGTTAAAGAAGTTCCAGTTGTTAAGGAAGAACCAAAAGCTGAACCACAACCAGAACCAGCTCCAGTTGTTGAACCAGCTCCAGTAAAACGTCCTTTAATTAAACAACCAGAAGTTAGAGGAAAAGAAGCAGCACTTGAAAAAGGTGATGTTGTTAAACTCAACTTTGCTGATAGAATTTTAACTGGCGGAAGCGACATTGTTCTTGCTTACAATAACTTAAAGAATTTGCTTCTCTCTTATGGCTTAAAAGATCGTGTTTCATCAAGTGGCGATACATTTAGAGCTCATAAAGTTACTTATTGTAAGATTACAATGGGCGGACAACACTTAAAACTTTACATCGCTTTAGATCCAAAAGATTACAAGAATTCCGCAATTCCTGTTGGCGATGCAAGCTTTAAAGAAATTTATAAAGACATTCCTTTAGTCTTCAGAGTTAAATCCGACTTATCATTAAGAAGAGCTAGAGATTTAATTACAGATTGTATGAGACAAAAAGGTGTTGAACAAGTTGGACCAGAAGAAAATATTGACTGGGCAAGCCAACTCAAAAACAACTAGTCTATATAAATAAAATTAAATTCAAAAGGGTCTCAAATACGAGACCCTTTTATGTTATAATCTTTCTTGTTGAAAGGGAGAGTTATGGGACACGACGATTTAGAAATAGGTTCAATTGAAATGATTACTGGCCCAATGTTTGCTGGTAAAAGTGAAGAATTATTAAGAAGAATTAATAGATTAAAATATGCTAAGAAAAATTTCTTAGTTTTTAAACCATGCATTGATGATCGCTATAGTGAAACAGAAGTTGTTTCTCATAGTAAAAGAAGTTCAAAAGCGATTCCTATTTCTAAAGGTGAAGAAATTTATAAATATTATAAAGACGGAATTGATGCTGTTTGTATTGATGAAGTGCAATTTTTTGATGAAGGAATTATCAAAGTAATTGATGATTTAGCAAATCGTGGCGTAAGAGTAATTTGTGCTGGTCTTGATTGTGATTTTAAAGGCGATCCATTTAAAATTAGTGCCATTATCCTTGCAAAAGCTGAATATGTTACAAAATTAACAGCAATTTGTTGTGTTTGTGGTAGAGAAGCTACTATGACTCAACGTTTAATAAACGGTGTGCCTGTTTCAAGAAAAGATCCTGTAGTTTTAGTTGGTGCAAGCGAATCTTATGAAGCTCGCTGCCGCCATTGCCATATTGTAAAAGATTAATACAGGTATTATAATTAACACATATGTCGCCGAGTGATCTATCTGTTTTAACTAGTACTACTGAATCTCTAACTACTATCTGGGGAATGCCAGATTATGTATGTTGGATAATAATAGCAATTTGTTTATTAATAAGTGGAATTTTCAGTGCTTCTGAGAATTCTTTTTCAAACTGTAATAAATATCATTTTAAAGTTTTAGCTGATGAAGGAAAATTAACAGCTAAAATTATTGTTCGTTTAGTTGAAAAATTTGACAATACTTTAGTCACAGTTTTAGTTGGAAATAATATCGTTCAAACTTTCATGACCTATTTAAGCGCCATGCTTTTTTATAATTTATGTATTAATTATGGTTTAGGAAGTGGTGTTGAAGCTATTTTATCAACAGTTGTAATGGCTTTATTAATCTATATTATTAGCGATACTGTCCCTAAAATTATATCTAAGCAAATACCAAATAAATTAGTATATGTTCTAGCTTATCCTATTTTTACAATTGGAATAATTTTAAGTCCGATTTCTTTGATTTTTAAACTCATTTTAAAAGCAGTCCATAAAATCTTTAAGATTAAAGAAGAAAATATTTTAACTAAAGATGACTTTATCTTGCAAGCTGATGAAGCAGTTATAGAAGACGAAAATGCAGAAGAAGATGAAGAAAAAGAAGATGAATTTTTTGAACCAAATGAACTTCAACTTTTAAATAGAGCCTTTTATTTTGATTCGATTTATGTAAAAGAAGTTCTAACTCCAAGAGAAAAAATCTTCGCTGTTGATATTAACGGTTTAACTTGTGAGAAACTTAACAAGATTATTCTTGATACAACTTTTTCTAGAATTCCAGTTTATGATGAAGAAATTGATGATATTATTGGAATTTTAACTGTTAAAAACTACTTTAAAGAATATAGTAAAGATCCACACTTAGAGATTAGAAGTGTTTTATCTAAGCCGCTTTTTGTTGATTATGGCGCAAAAGTCGATGATATTTTCCGTTCTTTTAATCGTGAGAAAAAACACATTGCTATTGTTAAAGATGGCGATAAAGTTGTTGGAATGATTACGATGGAAGACGTTTTGGAAGAGTTAGTTGGCGAAATTAACGAAAAGAAAACCAATATATTAAAAGAGGCAACGAGAAAATGAACGAATTAACTTTGATTTTAATATATAGTGTTGTCTTAATTCTTTTGCTTTTCTTAAGCTTCATTTTTTCAAGCGCTGATATGGCTTATGGAAGTGCTAATTTAACTAAAATTGAGGCTATTTATCGTGCGGATGAAAATAAAAAATCTAATAAATATGCTTATAAACTTTCTAAAAATTACGATAAAACCATCTCAACTATCTTGCTTTTAAACGATACAGTTAATGCAGGTCTTGATTCTGTTTCAACTTTGGTTGGTGTTAATCTTTGCTTTTTAGTTTTAGGTCAAACTGAAATTGCTCAAATTAGTAGTGAAACTTGGGGCTTTATTGCTTCCTTAATTTGCTTAATTATTAAGATTACCTTTGGCGAAATTATCGCTAAATCAATTGGTAAGATTTATAACTATAAATTAGCATCCTTGTACTCGCGAATTTTAAATGCTCTTCAATATATTTTCTATCCAATAACTTTCTTTGTTAGTGGATTTGGCTCAATTATCTCTTATCCAATTAGAAAAAATGTTGAAGATATTAAAATTTCCGAAGAAGAACTTCACGAAATGGTCGACGAAATTGAAGATAGTGGCCTTGTTAATGAAGAAAAAGCTGATATTTTACATGGCACAATTGACTATGCTGAAACCGAAGCTTATGAAATTATGACTCCAAGAGTAAATGTTTATGCAGTTGAAGTTGACGATGATATTGATGAAATTTTAAAAGATGAGGATACTTATATTTATTCACGTATCCCAGTTTATCAGGATAGTGTTGATAATATTTTAGGTTATGTTTTAACAAAATCTTTAGTTAGAGCAAAACTTGAAAATAATCATGCTACTTTAAAAGATTTATTGATTCCAGCTTTAACATTCCCTCGTTCAACAGAAATTAACGACATTCTTATTGAGTTTAAAAAGACACATCAACATTTTGCTGTCATATTAGATGAGTATGGTGGAGTTGAAGGTGTTTTAACTATGGAAGATATTTTGGAAGAAATAGTTGGAGAAATTTGGGATGAAAGTGACGATATTTCTTCACCTTATTCAAAGAAAAATGATGGTAGCTACATTGTTGATGGAAAAATGAATTTAGAGGACTTTTGCGAGCTTTTTGATTTAGATTACGATGATATTGAAACGGATTATGTTACAATTGGCGGCTTCTGTATCGAACTTTTAGATGACCAATTCGCAAAAATTAACACGATAATTAATTATAAAAATTTAACGATGAAAGTCATCGCAATCGATGAAAAACACACCATCGAAAAATTATTAGTAAAGGTTTTTAAAGATCCAGAAGAATAGTTTTAAATAGATTTAAGTTTGCTTAAATAGATTTCATTAATATTTTTAGCAAGTTCTTCAAGCGTTTTATCTTTGTTTTTAATTATAAAATCAGTTTTTATATCTTTATAAAATAATACGCGATCATTATTTATACGGCGATTGATATCGGAGATTTCATCGCCTCTTTTCAACATTCTTTGATAACGCTCTTTTTCATCACTATCAATAAAGAAAGAAATCATATGAGGATCATTTAGTTTTTGAAATGCTTTTAAACCATTTGGTTCGACAATTAAAATCTTATTATCTGCTTTTTCTTTTTTAAAGGAACCATAATAATTATTGTTATAAATTGTGTATTCAATAAAAGCATCTTCTTTTATTTTATTTAAAAAGTCTTCTTTATTTATAAAGTAATAATCTTTTCCATCAATTTCGCCAACTCTTTTTTGGCGAGTCGTAGTTGTTACAAATTTTTGGTAATTAAAAAGAGAAATTAGCATTTTAGCTATATCTGTTTTTCCGCTTGCACTAGGTCCAGTTAAAATAATCATAAATTTTTTAAAAATTTTTTTAATTTTTTTCGAATAAACTCCTTTATATAAGTGAGGAGGTAAAATTATGAAAAAAATTGTGGTAAATTCACTCTTTCTTTTATCAAGTGTGCTTAATGTTTCACCAACACAACAAAATTTTAGCATTGCAGTCGATACAAAAAAAGCAAATTCAAATACTTTTGTTGAAAAAGAAAAGATTGAATTAAGCAATAAAATTCGATACTTAGAAATTCAAAGTTTTGATTTAAGGTTAAATGAATTTAAAGATAAAGATGCAATCACTTTTAATTTTGAAATAAAAAAACCTGTTGAGATGTTTCAAAGTTATTTTGTTTATTTGATAAATGGCGAAAAAGAACTTTTTGATACATTAACTATTGGATCCATGAATGCTCCTGAAAGAGAAAAAGAAGTATCGGTAAATATTTTAAAAAGCGAGATTGAAGATATTGGTAATGATTTTTATATTCGAATCGGCGCAGCATTAAGTGAAAATACTGCGTTTGACTCTGTATTTTATTATCTCGATTTTCCTTTGTCGAATATTCGGAACTTAGTTTTTGATACAAATTCACTCGAATTTATTGTGGCATTAAGTTACGACACTAGATATTTAACAATAATCAGAGAATACATGGAATTTTTAAATATCGAAAGAGATGTTTATGTCGATACTTATGAAAGTTTTTTCTTAAACGATATTGATTGCACTTATGTTTCTCAAGACATTCTTCCTGGTTATAACGCAAGAATGAGTTTTTATCTTTATGATCCGCTTCATTTATATTATTCAGCTTATAACAAAAAGCATCCAAAGTATGAAAACTATGCTGGCACATCCGTATTTTTCGGCTCAACTTATGACGATGTAATGCACACTTTAAGACTTAATACTATCTTTTATATTGATTCAACGACCCTTATTTCTTTTAGATTAAAAGGTGATCTTATTTATTATTTCAGAAGTTCGGAATCAGTATATTTTCCAGTTAATTATTATGAAGTTTTTAAAGATGCAAAGTGCTTAATTAGGTTTGAAAATTACGGTAGTACAGGAGCTTGTATTGAATATCCTTTTACAATTCATTTTGCACCAAATTTTAGATTTGATGATTATTATGTTTCAGCTGTTGAAAGTGTAAAAGATTGGGACATCAGCCCAGAGGTGGTTGAGATATGAGTAGCGTAATTATCTTTTTCTCATTAATGCTTGTGACATCTTTAACAAGTATTTTAGGAATTTCAGTAAATGGAATGTCAATAAATAGAATTTTTTATAATATGCCAAGTGGAGTTGTAAATACTGCAGTTGCTTTGT
Source organism: uncultured Bacilli bacterium (assembly GCA_944336335.1). GTDB lineage: Bacteria > Bacillota_I > Bacilli_A > RFN20 > CAG-826 > Onthovivens. Next base: position 16,128 of record CALVLC010000005.1, read on the forward strand.
ATCAAAGAGATGGAGTTTATGATCCTTATTTTAATAGAGGACAATTAGAGAAAAACATCAAAACTTATCTAACTAAGAGTCTAGAAGGATATATAAGTAGCTACGAAATCGATTTTACATATTATAAAAAGACTGAAAACAATGAATATGTCGTTGATGGTTCATTATATCGAAGAAAAGTGGAAGTTTATTTTGCTTGTACGTATTCAACTTTTGTTCGATTTGAAGGACGAAGAGGGTTTGAAATTGAAAGGACAGATTTATAATGAATTTAAAATTAATTGAATATATTGAAAATAGTTTTTTAAAGGAACTTTTAGAAAGAGATACGATAACTGATATCAGTTACAATGGGGAAAAGCTTTTTTATCAAGATAATTTGAGTGGACGTTTACAAAGTGATTTAGTTGTCACAAATAATGAAGTTTACGCTTTTTTAAGACAAATTGCTAATTTAACTGAGCAACAATTTTCAATTACTAATCCAATTTTAGATGTTAGTGTTGGAAGATATAGAATTAGTGCTCTTCATTCTTCTTTAGCAAGAAAAAATAGGGAAAAAGTATATAATTTTTCAATTCGTATTGGTTATGACAAATTAAGAATTGAGGATAATGGATCTTTTATTAATAAAAGAGCACTCATGCTTTTAGATGAAGCAATTAATAAGAAATGTTCAATTGTAATTGCTGGAAAAACCGGAACAGGTAAAACTGAGTTTCAAAAGTTTTTGATCTCAAGAATGAACGAAAATACAAGAATTATTCTTATCGATAACATTAATGAGTTTGAGACTAATTATTTTAAAGATAATTTAGATAGCCAAACTTGGCTAGTCAATAATCAGAAAAATAATTTTGATGATTTAATCAAAAATGCGTTAAGAAACAATCCTGATTGGTTAGTTGTTGGCGAAGCAAGAGGCGAAGAAATGAAAGCCTGTTTAAATTCAACAATGAGTGGTGCACCAACTATTACAACAATGCATGCTAGAGATAGTGAAAGCATTTATCATCGTATCGCTAGAATGTGCATGATTAATTCTAAAAATTTAGTGTTTGAAGAAACGCTTGAAGACGTAAAAGAACATTTTAAATTCTTGGTTTACATCAAAAAAATATTTGATGAAAAGACAAGAAGCTATGTAAGATACGTAGATTCGATTTCAACAAATGATCATGGCAAGTTCCTAGAAGTTTATAAATATCCATCAACTTTTAAGAGATTACCTGCTGAAATGAGAACTTTATTTGAAATGTCTTTAATTGAATTTAATAAATTTAATAAGAGATTTGCGGGGTTAAAGAATGAAGACTAGGTATTTAGTGTATGTTATAATTTCGCTTTTATTTGGTGGAAGTTTCTTTATTTTAACAGGCGATATCATCTTTTCTGTCGCAACTTTATTAATCTTTCTCTTATTCTTCTTTCTTATTTATGACAAGAAAAGAAATTATTATAAAAGAAATTTATCTAGATCATATGAAGCAATAAATTATATTAATAACTTTATTATTTCATTAAGTGTTAATCCGAGTTTAACTTATGCATTTGAAAATGCTAAAAATAGTGCTCAAAAAGGTTTAAGACAACAAATAGAATCGATAAATCATTTGCCGATCGAAGAGCAAATTGCATATTTATATCGCTATTTTGAATTACCACTTTATGGAGTTTTTATAAACATTATTAAACAATACATTTTCAACGGAGGAGACATCTTAGATATATCTCAAGTTCTGATTCGTGATTCTAGAGCACTTGAAGATCGTTTGATGGAATTCGAAAAAATGAGTCGAAGAAAATTTAGTGAATTTATTACAAGTTGGGCACTTTCTTTCCTTATCTTGTTTATACTTCAATTCTCAATTTCATCAATTTATCAAGCGATAGATTCTGTTAAAAATTACGCCTTATTAATCTTCGTTTTCTATCTCATATTCTTAGTCAGTTTAATCTTTATGACTTATAGAATATATGACATTTCTTTTATGACGAAAGGAGATTCGTGTCCAGATGTTAAAGAAACAAAAACAAAAAATGTTAAAGCTAAAACTAAATCCAAAAAAAGAACTCTTAAAATTTTTAATAGGTAATTTAGTTGTTATAGCTATTTCAATAGCCTTAATCTTTATATTTAAATCTCTATTTTATATATCAGTTTTAGTAGTAGGCGTTCTTCTTTTCTCTTATGCATTCTTTTATCGATATGATCAATTTGAAATTGATAAAAGAAAGAGATTAGAAATTGAGTTCGTTGAAGTATTTTCTTATCTAAGGATTTATTTAACAAATAAAGAAACAGTTTATACAGCTTTGACCAAAGCTAGTGAATATACATCAAAAGAAATGAACAGTAAGATAAATGAATTTTTATTAAAGATTGATGAAGATAAATCAATTGTTCCATTTTTGGAATTTGGTAGATATTTTCATAACAAAACGATAGAAGAAGTTATGATCTCTTTATACCAAATGGTTGATGGTGGTTATGCTGAAAATTATATAAATCAATTCGTTTTAGTATTTGAAAATTTAAGAAAAAGAAGCAATGAAGAAAGTTTGCATAATCGTTATAAAAAGATGAATAATCTGAATCTTATTACTCTTGTTGGTAGCGGATATTTAATGATGGTTATGTTAATTGTAATTGTTTCAGTGATAGGAGAAATGACAAATGGCTTCTAAAATCGGTGTAATTTTATGTTTATTATTCTTTTTCTACGCATTCTTATTCGCTAGTGACTTTATTATGATCCAACTTACATATACAAGTTTGGATGCTCTTTCGACAACAGTTAGTTATCGAATTTCTAAAACAGGAGAAATCAATGAAGAGTTAACTAAATTTGTGAAAGAGGAAATTAATGGTGATATTAAACCAGTTGGAGCGTCTTCATCTTATGAGGAAGGTTCAATGTTAGGATACTATCTTATTAAAGAGTATGAGCCAATCGCTTATGATAGTGAACCTTTAACCATTAAGATTAAACGCTACGCTGTGATTAATATGTATAGATGATTTTTAATTAAAAGGAGGTATTTATTTTATGTCAGAAATTAAAGGTCAATTATTAGGGATTGTTTTAGTTGTTACAATCTTTGCAGCAGTAGGAGGTGTTTTACTTGGAGCATTTAAAACAGCTGCTTCAAATACAGCTGAAAAAATCAAAGAGCAACCAACAATTCAAGAACCAGCAGAAGCTCACGCAGCTCTTGATTCAAACTTATTATCATTCTAATTAATAGACAAAATAATTAGATAAAAATTAATTAAAATATAAAAATATCGAGGTTTTGCAGGCTATTTAGCAAAATTTCGATATTTTATTTAAGTTATTGAAGTAGAAAGGAGGGCATTATTTGTATCTAGCAAAAATATATGATTCGTTTATGCAGGGTGGCAAAAGTAAAAGATCACATTGGCGGATTATTGATAAAGATGAAAACGGAAAAATATATGCTGTTTTGACAACTCACTTATTTGTTCCTGACGTAATACGTTTTCAACAAATAAAAGAAGGTTCTTTAAAGCAAGTCAAATTTAGTTGCTTTGATAATCCATCTGGTGTTTATAAACAAAGAATCTATAGAAGTCATAACGGAAGAACTTTAAATTACAAAAATATTAAAGCACATACTGTTGATAGAAAAAGATTCAAAATTGAAACTCGTAATTTAAATCACCATAGATATGAAGTGCAAAAGTATATGGATGAGTTTTAAATAAATGCAATCTCCATTTTACGAACTTCAAGAACTACAAAAAAGTATAAAAAAATGCGATTTTCATCGCATAAATTTGTAAATTGGTGACCTATACGGGATTCGAACCCATGAATGCATGCGTGAAAGGCATGTGAGTTAAGCCACTTCTCCAATAGGCCATTTGCGTGGCGCTGACTATAGGACTCGAACCTACAACCGATCGGTTAACAGCCGATTGCTCTACCATTGAGCTAAGTCAGCACAACTGACGCTTAATAACTATATCACAAAACAAAAATTTCGTGCAAGTATTTTTTTCAAAAATTTTGAAGAAAATTTCAAAGTTATTTAAGCGGTCGTTTTGAGAGATTTTTATTTAATTTTTGAAAGAATTAAATCGAAAAGTTCGCCAACTGTTTTGAGATCTTTTGTCTCATCAGCAGCAAAAGCAACTGAATATTTGTCTTCTAAATCAAGTAAAAATTCAACTACATCTAATGAATCCAATCCATAAGTTGCAAGAGTAGCATCTCTATCGATATTCTCGACGTGTAATTTAGTTTTGATTAAATTTTCAAGTTCAGCTTTTTTATCCATAATAAATTCCCTTCCTATTTAGGTTTTTCCTAAAACTTATTTTAATACAATGTGACATATATTTAAACTTTAAATAATCGACAACAACTCTGGTTTTTTAAAAACCCCGCAAAAAGCTAATATTTTCATCTTAATTATTAATATGATTTTTTATAAATCGATTTAACAAAAGCCTGAAATATAGTAAAATTTTTAAATGTAATATGGAATATTTAAGAGCGGAAGAAGAAAACATAAAAGAGTGTCAGGATTTAAAAAATGCAGTGGTCACATATTTAAACAAAACTGGTCTTCATATTTGGGATGATGAATATCCTAGTGATGATTTAATAAAAGAAGATATCCTTTTTTCTAACGCTCGAATTATTAAAGATAACGATCAAATAATTGCTTATGCTTGTTTTGATAAAGTCGAAGAAGAGTTTGGTGAAAATGTTTTTGAAGTAAATGGATTATATAGTTTTTCTCGTTTGATGGTAAAAGAAGGCTTTACAAGAAAACATGTTGCTACTTTTTTGATTAATTCGATGCTTAAAGAAATTAAATCACTTGGTGCAAAAGGCTGTGGTATCATGGTTCATCCAATTAATACAAATGCAATAAGTATGTATACCAAACTTGGTTTCAAGTTCGAAAAAACTAAAATGTATCCATTTGGCGAATTCCATACATTTGTGATGAGCTTTTAGAGTTTATTGTTACTAGAAGGTTTCAAAATGAGTAAAAATTTAGAAAAGTATAATCAACAGTATAGAAAAGCTCTGAAACTTATGTGGAGTTCGGAGGAATTTAGCGAACTCACAAACTTAAACTATGATGAGTTTTATGTTAACGCCATTCTTTATGAGTTTTCTTTTACAATCGCTTTGCTTAATTATTCACTTTTTTCTGATACTAGTGATAATTCAAATGTTCTTTTATCAATAAGAAGACTTTTAGAATGTAGCGCTTACTACATTCCTTATATGGAGAAGAAACTAGAAAAAATAAATTTACAAGTTTTCAAGATTCAAGCTCAAAATAGAGAAGTAGGTGAAAAAGAAGCTATTAAATTTAAAAAAGCTCTTAAGTTAAAAAAGTGTGATATCAATGATGCTATTAAAAATAACAACTTTTTATTCTTACATGGGGTTTATGCAAGTGAATTTTCTTACAGAAACTTTATAAATGAGACTTATGACAAAAATAATAATGAAATGACTTTTATTTATGATTATTTGTCTTTAAGAACTCATCAAACAAGTGTTGATCTTTTTGACAAGAAATTTCACATTTTAGATACACAGCTTATTAATGATATTAAGAGATTTTGCCCAAAAGTATTAAGTGACTCATTAAAGAAAATAAAACAATTACCTAAAATTTCACTTATTGATACAGAGAAAGAGATGTTAAAAAAAGATGAAGGCCTTATCGTGGCTTTGAATAATGCTTTAGTAAGCTTTTTAGAACTTATTGGAAATAGTGAATTGCAATATTTTAGTTGTTTTATTGATTTAGTTTGGTCTTTTATTTATTCATCATTATTTTTGCTTAACCTTGAAAGTTATCGAGGAGTTGTTGCAACATTTAAACCATTTATTGAAAAAGTTGCTGTTTTAAATAGCCTTTTAAAAATGAAGCCAAACGAGGCTAACCAAGCTTATAAAGACTACAATTTGTGTTCGGTTTATGTTGTTTATAATTCAATGGTCAAAATGAAGTTAATTAATGAAAATTCATTAGATAATGATTTACGCAATATATACTTAAAACATTTTTCTCAAGGCAATAAGGACGCATATTCATCTTTTAAAATTAAAATAGAAAGTAATCCAAGTTATGTTATTACAAGAAGAGTAGAAAACTATTCTTCTTCTGTTGAAAGATTTTTTACTGATAATTACACAAAAGACAAAAAGGAATTAATGGAAGCTTACTTAGAAAGTGTTATTCTTTCTCATTGTGACGGATTTTTGGTTTTTAGACATGAAAAAGATTATACTGACTATGCCAAAATTGTAGTTAAGTTTTCTTTAGATTATTTAAGATATTTAATAGATTTCTTTTTCGGAAACAAATTTCACTATTTGCTCGATAATATTCAGTCTCATGGTGCTCATTTGCATGAAATTTTAACATCCTTAATTAATAAAGTAGAAGAAAACTTTGTTGCAAGTGAAGAAGTAGAAAAAGAAAAGAAAAAGACTTTCTTACCGTTTGTTAATATTAAAGATTATCTCGACTAAATCGACACAATTTCGAAATTTTTTTGTCATATTTAAAGATTTTTCTTTATATTTTTTGGCTTTTATATTAATGTAATTATATAAGTGTAAGCGCTTACATAGGAGGAATAATTGCTATATGATCTATGAAGCAAAAAATATTAGGAACGTGGCCCTATTTGGCCACCAAGGAAGTGGTAAAACCTCTTTGGTGGAATCTCTTTATGCCGCGGTAAACAAAACAGAAAAAGGATCGATTGAAAGAGGTAATACGATTAGTGATTACCAAAAAGAAGAAAAGAAACGTCTTTCTTCTATCTCAACATCAGTCGTTCCACTTTTTTATAATGATTATAAGATTAATTTACTAGACGTTCCTGGAAATGATGATTTTGTTGGTGAAGAAATCGCTGTCACCCATTCAGTAAAAGGTGCGATTTTAATGATTGATGCCTCAAGTGGTATTCAAGTTGGTACAATCAAGGCTTTTAAATTATTAAAGAGAAGAGGTATCCCATTTATAATTTATGTCAACAAAATGGATAAGGGATATCCAAATTACGAAGAAATTTTAGAACAAATTGTAAAGACATTTGGAAAAATGTGTATTCCATTTACTTTACCTTTAGGTCATGCTGATCAGTTTGATGGATTTATTAATTGTGTTGAACTTAAAGCTAGAAAGTATAATGGTAAAGATTGTGTTGACGATGTAATTTATGAAGATAAGAAAGCTAAGGTCTTTGAACTTTATAATAGTATCTGTGAAGCAGTTGCCTTAACAGATGATGCTTTACTTGATAAATTTTTCTCAGGCACACCTTTAACAAATGAAGAAATTCATAAAGGTTTAAGAAAAGGTGTTTTAAACGCTGAAATTTATCCAATTATTTTTGGTAGTGCTATCAATAACATTGGTATAAATACATTAATTCGTATGTTGATTGATTATTTACCAGCACCAAATGATTTAAAACCTTATGTTGGTTATGATGATGAAGGCAAAGAAGTTACAAGAAAAACAACAATTGATGAAGCATTCAGTGGTTATGTTTTTAAAACTTTAATCGATCAATATTTAGGTCAAATCAACTTTGTTAAAGTCGATAGCGGTGTTTTATCTTTAGGTGATGAAGTTTATGTTCCAAATTTAAATAGAACAGTAAAAATTTCTGGATTAAATACAATTTGCGGAAATAATTTAACAGCTGTTGAAAAAGTTGGAGCTGGTGATATTTGTGCAATCACCAAATCATTAGAACTTGAAACTTCCTTCACACTTTGTGATAAAGATAATCACATTAAATATAAAGAAACAAGTTTCCCAACTGCAGTATTCTTTAAAGCTTTATTAACTAAAGATAAGAAAGATGATGAAAAATTATCTGGCGCTTTATCAAAAGTCATTAAAGAAGACAAAACATTAGAAGTAAAAAGAAATAATGAAACTAAACAATTATTACTTGGTGGCTTAAGTGAAACTCATATTAACTTCGTTTTATCAAAAATAAAATCAACGTATGGTGTTGAAGTTCAAACTGCTGATCAAAAGATTTGTTATCGTGAAACAATCACTAAACCTGCGAATGGCAATGGTCGTTATATTAAACAAAGTGGTGGTAGTGGTTTCTATGGCGTAGTTGAAATGAAATTTGAACCAAGTGAAACTACTGAATTTACTGAAGAAATTTTTGGTGGCGCAGTTCCTAAAAATTACTTCCCATCAATTGAAAAAGGTTTCTATGAAGCCTTAAATGAAGGTTTACTTGCTGGCTTCCCAGTCATCAATTGTAAAGCAACTCTTCTTGATGGTAAATATCACCCAGTTGATTCAAATGAGCTTGCATTTAAGATGGCTGCAATTCTTGCGTTTAAAGATGCATATATGAAAGCAGCCCCTACTATTCTTGAACCTATTCTTACAGTTAATATTTATATTGATAATAAGTATTTAGGTGATGTCTTAAATGACCTAAATTCACGTAGAGGAAGAATTCAAAATATTGTTGATAAAGAAAGTGAAACAACGATGGTTGAAGTTTTACTTCCAGAAGCTGAAACACTTGATTATGTCACAAAGTTAAAAGTTTTAACTCAAGGTAGTGGATACTTTAACAGAAGCTTCTATTCCTACGAAGAAGTGCCACACCAATTACGTGACAAAGTTATTAAAGAAAATTCTTTACTTACAAATAAATAGTTAACTTTTGCAAGGATTTTAAACAATCAAGGTATTTTCAAAATTTATATTTTTGGTAAAAAATACTAAATATAAATAGAAAATACCTTTTATATTGTCTATAATTTAAGCATGGCAAAACATTTTGAATTAGACGAAAATTTTGATTTTAAAATAATCCCAAAGCTTAATAAAAAAGAACTTAATGAACTATCTAACCAAATCAAAAATTTAATAATTGATAAGTGCTCAAAATTTGGTGGTCATTTATCAAGCAATTTAGGAATTACTAATTTAACAATTGCTCTTTTTAGATCATTTGATTTTACAAAAGATAAAATCATTTTTGATATTGGTCACAACTCATATCCTTATAAAATTTTAACCGGGAGGCCTTTAACAAATTTAAGACAATCAAACGGTATTGATGGCTTCCAAAAGATTAATGAATCCAAATTTGATGTTTATGATGCTGGTCACTCCTCAACAAGTTTAAGTGCTGCTTTAGGTTTTGCGAAAGTTCGTGATTTGAATCATGATGATTATAATGTTATCGCCCTTGTTGGGGATGGTGGAATTGCTAATGGACTTTGTTTTGAAGCTTTAAATAATCTTGTTATTGCAAACACGAAAATCATTATTATTTTAAATGATAATGAAATGTCAATTTCACCAACAACTGGTGGCTTAAGTGCTATTTTAAAGGGCATTAGGCGCAATCCACTAGTCAAAATTATTTTTAAAGATGCAAATTTTGAATATATCGGACCAGTTGATGGGGATGATTTTGATCAACTTAAAAAAGTTTTTGAAAAAGCTAAAAGCAGCAAAAGAAGTGTTTTGCTTCATGTAAAAACTTCAAAAGGCGAAGGTTATAAATACGCTGAAGAAGATCATGCTGGGGAATATCATTTTGTTAATCCGTTTGATAAAGATACGGGAAAACAAAAAATCGAATTAGACAAAAATACTATTTCTTTCTCAAAAATTTTTGCTGGATTTGTTTATGAAGACATGAAAAATGATGATAAAACAATTGCAATTTGTCCTTCGACAACAGTTGGTGCTAAATTAACTCACTTATTTAGTGAATTTAAAGATAGGTCATTTGATGTTGGAATAAGCGAAGAACATGCTGCTATTTTTGCAAATGCCTTTGGTGTTAATGATTACCATACATATTTATTTATGTATTCAACTTTCCTTCAAAGAGCATATGATGAAGTACTTCATGATATTGCTAGAAATAATCGTCATGTTACTTTACTTATCGATAGATGTGGACTTATTGGCCATGATGGTGAAACTCATCAGGGTATTTATGATGATGGTTTCTTCTATTCAATACCTAATTTCACTTTAGCAATGCCAAAAGATGAATATGATGCAAAACGTTTATTTAATTATGCTAAAAAGTATAATCATCCAATGGCTATTCGCTATACGCCACTTTATAAAAATTATGATGAAGTAGTAAATAATGGTCCTGAAAATATAACAAATGATTTTGAAATGTTACAAGAAGGAAAGACTAAACATATTGCTTTAGTAAGTGTGGGGCCACATTTATCAAACTTATTAACAAAACTTAAAGGTGAAGATGTGACAATATTTAATGCTTTATTCTTAAAAGGATATTCAGAAGAAAGCATTAATAAACTTTTAAGTTATGATTTTGTTTATATTTATGATCCATACGGTGTAGAAACTGGATTTACTGCTAATTTAACTCTTGATTTAGTTAAGAAAAATTACAAGGGTAAAATTTTAACTAAAGCGATTCCTTTAAAATTTATTAATAAAGGAAATATTTTAGAACAAGAAATATTACTTAATGTTGACGTTGAATCTTTGGTAAGCGATATTTTAAAAATTAATCATGAAAATTGAAATTATTGAACCTTCAAGTTATTGCTTTGGAGTGAAAAGAGCAATAGATTTAGTAAACAAAATTTGCGAGGAAAATAAAGGTAAAGATATCTATCTTTTTGGTGAATTAATTCATAATAAAACAGCAATGAAACCTCTTATTGATAAAGGTGTAAAAGTAGTAAATTTTACTAAAAACACTGCAGAATCCATATTAAATTCTTTTAAAAGAGATGATATTGTTGTTTTTAGTGCTCATGGACATGACAAAAAATATGAAGAAATTTTAATTAAAAATGGAGTAACTTTTTTTGATGCAACTTGTCCAATTGTTCAATTAAATTTAAAAAGAATTATTGATAGTAAACTTGATGTTATTTTTGTAGGTAAAGAAGGGCATCCAGAAACAATGGCTAGTTTAGCTGCAAAAGAAAATGTCTATCTTTACGACATTAAAAAACCTTTTGATTACACAAAAGTTAAAAGCGAAGAAGTTTTAGTCACTAACCAAACAACCCTCTCTTTTTTAGAAGTTGAAAATATTTTTGATGATATTAAAAATCATCTAAAAAGTGCTCATATAAGTGATGAGATTTGTAACGCTAGTCGAGTGAGACAAGAAAAAGTTGCTAGTTTGGACGAAAAATATGATCTTGTTTTGATAATTGGCGATAAAAATAGTTCTAACACGACCAAACTTTATGAAATTTCTTTAAAAAATAAAGCTCATGAGACCTATTTTATTTCAACAATTGAAGATTTAAATAATTTAGATTTATCAAAATATAAAAATTGTGCATTATTTAGTGGAACAAGTTGCCCTAAAACTTTAATTTACGATATTAAGGAGACATTGGAGGAACGTTATGGAAAAATTTAAATTAGAAAAACCAATTAATCACATTGCTTTTATTATGGATGGTAATGGGAGATGGGCAAAAAGAAGACTGATGCCTAGAACTTACGGCCATAAAGTAGCTTGCAAAAGAATTATTGAGATTGTTCGTTTTTTAAGAGAGATTAATGTTCGAGTTGTTTCTTTATATGCTTTCTCGACTGAAAATTGGAATAGACCAAAAGACGAAATCAAAAAACTTTTTGAATATCTTGATGATTTTTTTAACGATTATATTAATGAATTTTTTGAAAACAAATGTCGTATTCAAGTTTCTGGAGATATCTCTGATCTCCCTGAAAATACACGAAAAACCATACAAAAAGCCATTGAAATTACAAAAGATTTTAATGATTATGTATTTAATATTTGTCTAAATTATGGTGGGAGACAAGAAATTGTCCGTGGTGTTAAGTTAGCTCTTAAAGATATTCAAGAAGGTAAAATCAAAGAAGAAGATTTAAACATTGATACATTTAAAAATTATCTATATACCCATGATCTTCCTGAAATAGATTTAATGATTAGAACAAGTGGTGAAGAAAGAATTTCTAATTTCTTGCTTTATCAATTAGCTTATAGTGAATTCATTTTTACCGAAACTTGTTGGCCAGATTTTACTCCTGACAAATTAATTGAGTGCTTAAAAGAATATCAAACTAGAGATCGTCGATTCGGAGCTATCAAGGAATAAATTAAACTTTTAATTAATTTGGGTAGCCTCTACTTTACTATTATCTTTATTATATAAGTAGCGGCTATCATTAAATATGTCTTGACTTTTAAGCTAAAAATCTATTAAATTTTAAGCAGATAAGAAATTATCTTCGTAGAGTACCTGTGGGTATTCTTATTTTTTTAAAAGGGGCAATTTGTTATTGATGGAAGAAATTAATGTTGTAGAGGAAGGTTTAGGTAAAAAGTTAAATGAAGTTGGCTATGAGCTATATTCATTTAAATTTATTCCAAAAACTAGAATTTTAGAAATTGTTGTTGATCGTGATAGTGAAATTAATTTGGATGACATAACGGCTGTTTCAGAAGTAATAAGTACATATTTAGATGAACATGATTTCACTGAAAATCCGTATACACTAGATGTTTCATCACTTGGAGTTGAAAAACCAATAAAAGTAGAAAAACTTGATAAATATGTTGGCAAATATATCAATATCCATTTGTCCCATCCTTATAAAGGGGAAAATATCTTAGAAGGTAATTTAGATTATTGTGATAATGAAAAAATAATTTTGTCTTATAGAGAAAAAACAAAATTAATTAAATGTGAAATTAATCGAGCTGATGTTGATAGAGCTCGACTTGCAATTAAATTTTAAAAAGGACATGAGGTAAATTTATGAATAAAAAAAGATTTCTTGAAACTTTTGAAGATATGAATAGAGCAAAAGGTGTCGACCAAGATACTCTTCTTGATGCTTTAAAAGAGAGTTTTAGATTAACATTCGCTAAAAAGATTGAAGACGAAAACAAATTAGATAAAAAACCAGTTAAAGTTAATCAACCTGTTAATAGAGATAAAGTAGTTGTCAAACTTCCTGATGCTCTTGTTAGAGTTGATATCGATGTTAAAAAAGCTAAAATTGATTGCTTTAGACAATGGCTTGTTGTTAATGACGATGATGTTAATGATGATTTCATTGAAATTGGCTTAACAGAAGCTCTTGAAAAGAATCCAAAACTTGCTTTAGGTGATTATTATGAAGAAGAATTATCTTTAGATTCTTTAAAAGATAAAGATATTGCTCGTTTCAAATCTTGCTTTACACAAAAAATCAACAAAGCTGAAAAAGACGCTTTACTCGCTACATTTGCTAATAAAATTGGCACAATCGTTACAGGTACAGTTGAAAAATGTGATACTCATTCCGTTATTGTTGAATTAGGAAGAACAACAGCAACCTTATTCCAAAAAGATTTAATTGGTGATGAAAAATTCAACCAAGGTGATTCGATTAAAGTTTATGTTGAAGGAATCGGAAAAGACGATAAAAAAGGTTCACTTGTTAAAATTTCAAGAAGTTGCAATGGCTATTTAAGATGCCTTTTTGAAAATGAAATTCACGAAATTTATGATGGCACAGTCGTCATTAAATATGTCGAAAGAATTCCTGGAAGAAGAGCTAAAGTTTGTGTTTATTCAAATGATCCAAACGTCGATCCAAGTGGCGCATGTATTGGTCAAAACGGTACAAGAATTCAAAACATCGTTTCTCAACTTGGCAATGCAAAAGAAAGCAAGGAAAAAATCGATGTTGTCACATGGAATCCAAATTTAGGTTTATTTGTTAGCGAACTCTTAAGACCTGGAAAAGTCTTAGGTATGAATATTGATAGTGAGAAAAAAGAAATTCTTGTTGTCACTGATGAAGATTCATTAAATCTTGCAATTGGTTTCAAAGGAACAAACGTTGTTCTTGCTAGAAAAATTACAGGATATCAAATTAGAGTAATCGACGAAACTAAAGCTAATGAAGAAGGCGTTGAATTCAAAAGACTTGATGAATACGTTGAAGAAGCTAAAGAAGAAGAAAGAAAGAGATTTAGAGAAAAACAACAAGAAGCTATTAAGTCTAGAATTGAAACTGCTCACGAAGAAGAACCAACTGAAGAATTATTTGTTAAAGAAGGTGACGATGAAGAAGAAGTTGAAGTCACTCCAGTTGAAACTGTAGAAGAAGAAAAAGTTGAAGAGCCAGTTGAAGCTAAAGTTGAAGAAAAAGTTGAGATTAGCGAAGAAATTCAACCAGAAGAACCAGTTGTTGAAACTAAAAAGGTTAAAGAAGAAGAACCAGTTGAATTTAAAGAAGTTAAGACAACTACAACTCTTGAATCTTTAGAAAAATTACTCGAAGACGAAAAGAAAGAAAAATCTTCATCCAAGAAATCTTTCAAGAAAAAGAAGAAAGAAGTAAAGAAAGACAATGAGGATGATTTAGAAAAAGAAGAAAAGAAAGTCATCCAAAAAATGGATATCTATACAGATGAAGAATTAGAAGCTTTCGAAAACGAAGATAGTGATGAAGACTTCGAAGACGAAGAAGACTATTCTGAATACGATGATGACGATTACTACGAGGATAGATAATGAAGAAAAAACCAACTAGAAAATGTTTAGCAACTAATGAGATCTTTAATAAAGAGGATCTCTTTAGAGTTGTGAAATCACCTAGTGGCGAAATTTCTTTGGATATGACTGGCAAAGCAAATGGTCGAGGAGCTTATATTTCTAAATCTACTGAAGCAATTGAAAAAGCTAGAAAATCAAAATGTTTAGATAGAGCTCTTGAAACTACTGTGCCAAGTGAAATCTATGATCGTATGAATCTATTTTTGAAAATGAAATAAGGAGGGATTAAAGTTGAAAAATAAACCAATGAACAAAAAATCAAATCAAAGGGAAGCTAATCTTCCAACCAAGAAGACTCAACAACAAAATTTAAATAAGATTAACAATGGTGTATTTGTTTTCACAAGATCTCTCACTGTTGGTGAACTTGCTAAAGAATTAAATGTTGGAGCAGGCGACATCATCAAAAAGTTATTTTTACAAAAGAAACTTGTCACTATTAATCAATATTTAGACGATGAAACAATTGGTGAAATCTGTCTTGAATTTGGTTATGACTTCAAAAAAGAAGAAGTAATCAACGAAGAAGATTTTGAAAAAGCCCAAATCGAAGATAAAGAAGAAGATTTAACTGAACGTCCACCAGTAGTCACAGTTATGGGACACGTTGACCATGGTAAAACTACATTAATTGACGCGATTAGAAATTCTAATTTAGCAGCAAACGAAGTTGGTGGTATTTCTCAAGAAATTGGTGCTTATCAAAAAGTGGTTAATGGTAAGAAAATCACCTTTATTGATACTCCAGGGCACGAAGCTTTCTCGGCTATGAGAAGTAGAGGCGCTAGTGTTACTGATATTGTTGTTTTAGTTGTTGCAGCTGACGATGGTGTTATGCCTCAAACTATTGAAGCAATTGATCACGCAAAAGCTGCTTCTGTCCCAATTATTGTTGCAATTAACAAAATTGATGTTCCAGGTGCAAATCCTGAAAAAGTTTTAAATGAATTAATGCAACATGACGTTATTGCTGAAAAATTTGGTGGTGACGTTTTAACTTGTGAAATTAGTGCTAAGAAAAAACTAGGTATTAATGATTTACTTGAAGATATTTTGCTTCAAGCTGAAATGCTTCAACTTAGAGCAAACTCAAAACGATATGCAATTGGTACAGTTTTAGAAGCAGAACTTGATAAAGGCGAAGGTCCAAAAGCTACACTTTTAGTCCAAAACGGAACTTTATTCAATAATGACTATGTTGTCGTTGGTACAACATATGGAAAAATTAGAAGAATGACTAATGAATTTAAGCAAGTCATTAAAGAAGTTGGACCTGGTACACCTTGTAGTGTTATCGGTTTAAGTGAAGTTCCTTTAGCTGGTGATCGTTTTATGGCTTTCCCAACGGAAAAACAAGCAAAAGATATTGCCGAAAAGAGAAAACTTAAGAAAGTTCAAGAAGAAAGAGCTGCTTCAAGCGGTGTATCTTCTCTTGATGACTTATATTCTAAGATTAGCGAAGGCCAACTTGCTCAAATTAACATTGTTTTAAAAACAGATTCAACAGGAAGCGCCGAAGCTGTAAAAGGTGCACTTGAAAAATTAAACAATGAACAAGTTAAAGTTAATGTTATTAGATCTGCAGCTGGTGCAATTACTGAAAGTGATATTTTATTAGCTAGTGCATCGGATGCTATTATTTATGGCTTTAATGTTAGACCATCAGCAATGATTAGAAAGAAAGCTGAAGAAGAAAAAGTTGAAATTAGACTTCATAGAATTATCTACGCATTAACTGAAGAGATGGAAGATGCTATTAAAGGTAAGATGAAGAAAGAAGAAGTTGAAGTTGTTACAGGTCAAGCTGAAGTTAGAAACGTCTTCAAAATTTCAAAAGTTGGTGAAATTGCTGGCTGTATGGTTACAGATGGAGTTATTAAAATTAACGCAAAATGTCGTGTTTTAAGAGATGGTGCAATTGTTTATGAAGGTCAAATTGATTCATTAAAACGTTTCAAAGATGACGCAAAAGAAGTGAAGCAAGGCTATGAATGTGGTCTTAAAGTCTCTAACTACAATGATATTCATGATAATGACATTATTGAATGTTATGAAATGAAGGAAAAAGATAATGCCTAAAAATACTAAAGACATTGAAAAAATTAAAAGTTTAATTGCTCGTAATGTAAAAGACATTGTTTCGCAAGAAATTCAAAACGAGCATATTGGTTTTATGACAATTACTAATGTTGAAGTTAGTAGCGACCATTCGTATTGCAAAATTTATGTTTCATTTTTAAATAATGCTAAGCATTCTTTAGAAACATTAAATAGGGCAAAAGGCTATGTAAGAAGCGCACTTGCTAAAAGAGTAAACTTTAGAAGAGTACCTGAAATTGCTTTTGTTCTTGATGATTCTTTTGAAAAACAAGCAAGATTTGAAGAGTTATTAGCAAAAGATAAGAAAGAAATCGAATCAATCGAAGAGATTGAAAAGAAACTTAAATAAGATTTTCTTTCTTTAAAATTGCATCTAAATTTCGAGGGTTCATATCTAATTGATATGAACCTTTTTGTTTTTTAAAGTAGAGTTTTTTAGCTTCGTTAAGATATTTTTTACCTTTTAAAATGAAAGTAATAGGATTAATTTTTGCTGATATATTCCAGTAAAGTTTAAAGACGAAAGGGATAAAATATTTGTCTTCTTTTAACCATATTTTTTCAATTGTATAAGTTTTATCTTTACTTGATAAAAGCAAGATTCCAAGCAATTCATCGCCATCATAAAGATGAAAATGCTCTGAGCTTTTACTTATATCATCACTTACCTTAAAATAATGTTTTTCGTCTAAAACCCTGCAAAAGTCCACTATTTTTTTGTAATAGAGCCCATTATCGTTAACTTTATTTTCTTCATGAAGAAAGAAAATATTAAATTTTTCTTTATTAGAAAGCATAGTTAAAAAGTTATCGTAACTTGATGGATAAGCTTTATTTAAACCTAATAAGATGTTTTTGATATCTTCTCTTTTAGTCTTTTTATCGTTTGGACAGTGACTTGGAAAAATAGGAATATTTTTTTCTTTAACTAGACGAATTATTTCTTTTTCATCGATATAAATAAATGGGCGGATAAAAGTAATGCCTTCATTTTCTAAAAACATTTTTGGTTCAAAAGTAGCAATTCTTCCGCCATAAATCTCATTTAAAAATAAAGTTTCAATTGCGTCACTTTTATGATGAGCAAAACTAACCTTATTGCAATTTAACTCTTTTGCTTTCTTATTGATTATTGCTTTTTTCATTCTGGAGCAAATCGAACAAGGAAGCATTGTTTTATTTTGTAATTTTTGTTGTTCTTTTAAAATTGGATAGACTGATTTACCATCAGCAACAACTAAATCAAGATTTAAAGAAGAACAATAATCTCTAATTGGCTTTTCATCATATTCAGGAAAACCTAGATCTATGTTTATTGGAACAATCTCAAAATTGATTTTAGAAAATCTTTTATATAAAGATAAGGCGTATAAAAGAGCCATTGAATCTTTGCCGCCGCTAACTCCAATAGCAATGCGGTCATTATTATTAATTAAATTAAAATCATTATCGGCTTTTTTAATACTAGCTAAAACAATACGAATGGCATCCATGCCTATAATTATTCTTTATTTATATTGAAATTTAAATAAAAATGTATGAAAAAGTGGAAAAAATTCTTTTGGAAATAGTATTTATTTTGCGTAAAGTTTTGAATGAAACTTGATTTAAGAAACAAATGGTTTTTTTGCTTTTTAAAATGAAAAGTTTTGTCTTATAATAATTTTCATGGAAGTTGTATTTTTAAAAAATTTTGATGATATTAGACAAGGCATTAATGATCTTAGCCTTGTTTTAGGGTTTTTTGATGGTGTTCATATTGGACATGTCCAATTAATTCGTTATGCAAGATCAAACACTAAAAAAGGAAGTCTTGGCGTCTTTACATTTGATAAACCTTTAAAAACAATTGAAGGTTGTTTGATGAATATTGATGACAAGATTGAAGCGATGAGAAGACTTGATGTTGATTATCTTTTTATAGTTCAATGCGATGATAATTTTAAAGAAATGAGCTATGTAAAGTTTGTCGATACTGTTTTAAAAGCTTTTAACCCTAGTAAAATTTTTTGTGGACCAGATTTCCACTTTGGATATCAAGCCAAAGGCGATGTTGCTTATTTAAAGCAAAGATTTAGCCAAGTTTATGTTTTAAATTATGTTAACGATCATAGTGAAAACAAAGTTTCTAGCACTAGAATCAAAGAACTTATTAAAGAAGGCAACATTAAAGAAGCAAATCGCTATTTAGGCAGACCTTATAAAATATTTGGCGCTGTAGTGCATGGGCTTAATAATGGGCAAATTATTGGTTTCCCAACAGCAAATTTATTGCCTTCAGCTGATTATGTAATTCCTAATAATGGCGTTTATTTTACAAAAACTGAAATTAATGGTTATGTTTATAATTCAGTAACAAACATTGGAATTCATCCAACAATTGAAAAATTAAATATGCCAGCAATTGAAACATATATTATTGGCTATGAAGGTAATATATATGGAGAAAATGTTTCATTATATTTCTATGACAAAGAAAGAGATGAAACAAAGTTTGAAAATTTAGAAGCGCTTAAAAAAAAGATTAATGAAGATATTCAAAACTGTGATGATTTCTTTAAGTACAAAGGCTAAGCGATTTTACTTGATTAAATTCTGAGTTTTTGATAATTTATTAAGGCTACATTAAACCATGTTTTACGAAACTCCGACGTTTGACATAGTTTATTGCGAATATATTTGAAAGGAGAAAAAGAAAATGGCATTAGAAAAGAAAGAAAAAGCTGCTCTTGTTAAACAATTTGGTGTAAATGAAAAAGATACAGGTTCTGTTCAAGTCCAAGTTGCTATCTTAACAAAAAGAATTCAAGAATTAACAAAGCATTTAAAAGCTAATGACAAAGACCACACAGCAAGAAGAGGTTTACTTATCCTTGTCGGTCAAAGAAAGAAATTACTTGCTTATCTTGAAAGAGAAGATAGAAATGCTTATTTAAAACTTATTGCTGATTTAGGCTTAAGAAAATAAGAAAGAGTGAATTTAATTAGAGAAGACTTTATAATAATAAAGTCTTCTTTTTTATTTATGGCTAGTTCATATTCTTATATTAAATATTTCAAAAAAGAATTCATCCTTGGTCCGACATTTAAAATGCTAGAAGTATTCTTCGAGCTTTTAATGCCTTTTTTAATGTCTTATATTATCGATCAAGGAATTGATGCGGCAAATAATTATGGGGATTACACTAAAATTGTGGTGCCAGGCATTATTATTTTTGCTCTAGCTGTTTTAGGTTTATGCTCAACTCTTGTTTGTCAGCATTTTGCATCAATTGCTAGCCAAGGATTTGGAACAAGATTAAGAAATGCTTTATTTAAAAAGATAATGAACATGTCTTTAAGAAATGTTGAGTTAATAGGAAAAGGTAATTTAAATACGGCACTAAGTAACGACGTTAATCGTTTACAAGTTTCAGTTGCAATGATGATTCGACTTGTTTTAAGGGCACCAACTATTGTTATTGGCTCTTTAATTTGCGCATTTATTATTGATTGGCAAGTCGCTTTTATCTTTTTAGGTGTAGTAGTTTTAATATCTATTATTTTATTTATAATTCTTTATTATTCATCAAAGAAAGTTATAAGTGTTCAAAAAAAAGTTGATAGCTTAGTTACTTTAACTAATGATTCATTAAATGGAATGAGAGTTATTAAAGCATTTAATAACGAAGAAGTTGAAGTGAAGAAATTCAAAAATAAAACTCAGGATTATTTTAACGAAATGAAAATAGTTAATTTTGTAAACGCCTTAACTAATCCATTAACCTTCCTTATCATTAATGTTGCAATTTGTCTTGTTGTTTATTTTTCCTCTAGTCAAATTATAAATGAACACACTTTATCAACGGGGCAATTAACAAGTCTTATCCAATACCTTAATCAATGTTTTGTAGCCTTAATTGCAGTCAGCAATTTAGTTATTATTTTTACAAGAGCATTTGCTAGTAAAAAACGTGTTGATATACTTCTTAATTTAGAAGAAGATTTAAAAAATAATCTAGGATTTGCACCTTTTTCTATTAAAAATGGCGAAAATTTGATTGAATTTAACAATGTTAGTTTCCATTATAATAAGGGCGAAAATAACGTTGTTAAAAACTTAAATTTTATAATTAATAAAGGTGAAAAAGTTGGTGTAATTGGTGGAACTGGTAGCGGCAAAACTACTTTAATCAAGCTTATAGAAAGATTTTTCGATCGTAGTGAAGGAGATATTTTATATAAAGGAAAAGATATTAAAGATTATGATTTAAACGCACTTCATGAAGAAATCAGTTTAGTAAACCAAAAGGCCGTTCTATTTAAAGGAACAATTAAATCTAATCTTTTGATGGGGAGAAAAGAGGCTAGTGAAGAAGAGATGGTTCGAGCTTTAAAAGAAGCCTGTGCTTTTGATTTTGTTAAAAAATTACCTGAATTTTTAGATTATGAAATTGAAGAAGGCGGTAAAAATTTAAGTGGAGGGCAACGACAACGTCTTTCAATTGCTCGAGCCTTGATTAAAAACAGCGAAATTTTAATTTTAGATGATTCAACAAGTGCATTAGATTATTTAACAGAGAAAGAATTAAAGACAAATATATTTAATAAAAAAGATTTAACAACGATTATTATTGCTCAAAGAGTTTCTTCTTTAATAAATTGCGACAAAATTATTGTCATGTATCATGGCGAAGTCGAAAATATCGGCACACATGAAGAACTTTTAAAGAAGAGCAAGGTTTATAAAGAAATCTACGATTCACAATATGGAGATAGCTATGAAACCAATTAGTCGCTTATTTTCATATATCAAGAAGTATCCTTTCTTTTTAATCTCTTCTTTAATTTGTGCCTTAATTTTTGTTACATCAATGTGCCTCACTCCATTACTTTTTGGAAAAGCTATCGACGAAATAACTTTTACATTTAAAACTTCAATTCTTATATTAAATGATAGATTTTATTTTTACCTGATTTTTGCAGGAATTTTGATAGTTTTAGTACTAATTTTTGAGTTTTTATTTGAATATTTAAACTCTTTATTTGTTGAAAAAGTTACTAAAGATATTAAAGATGACGTTTTTAAAAAGCTTCATGAAGTTTCAATTTCTTATATTGATTCTAATTATCATGGCGATCTTGTTTCACGTGTTATTAATGATACAGATAACATTAATATTGCTTTAGTAAGTGGTTTTAGACAACTTTATCAAGGGATAATTCAAATACTTGTTACTTTTGTTGTTATGTTTGTTTTGAACTGGATTCTTGGCATCGTAGTTGTTGTTTTAACTCCATTTGGTTTCTTTATAACATACTCGTTAGCCCATAAAACTAATAAATATTTCAAGGGACAAGCTAAAATTGTTGGCGAGATGGGAGCAATAGCCTTAGAAGACATCAATAATATTGACCTTATTAAATCTTTTAATTATGAAGATGATGCTTTAGAAAATTTTAAATCTCAGAATGATGAATTATATAAAGTTGGCCAAAAAGCTCAATTTTCAGGCAGTTTAACTAATCCAATAACAAGACTTGTCAATAATTCGACATATGCCATTGTTGGTATGGTGGCAGCTTTACTTTGCGCATTTACTTTTAAAGATGGAAATATTTTATTAGGTGCGAGCTGCACAGTTGGAACAATTTTAACCTTTATTCAATTTTCCAATCAATTCGCTAAACCTTTTAATGAAATATCAAGTTGTGTACCTGAAATTCAAACCGGATTATCTTCTTTAAAAAGAATAAATGATGTTTTAAATGAAGAAAAAGACGTTAATGAAGGCAAAGAAAAAGTAGAAAATGTTATTAAAACTATTGATTTTGAACATGTTGATTTTGGCTATACTAAAGATAAATTAGTTATTAAGGGTCTAAATCTTGAAGTAAAAGAAGGACAAAAAATTGCAATTGTTGGACCAACAGGATGTGGAAAAACAACGATTATCAACCTTCTTTTAAGATTTTATGATCCAACAAATGGCCAAATTAAATTTGATAATTTAGACACTAAAGATATTTTAAAAGAAAGTTTAAGAAAATCTTTTGGTATGGTTTTACAAGATACTTGGATTTTTTCTGGAACCGTTAGAGAAAACATTATTTATGGTAAAAAAGACGCTAGTGAAGAAGAGATTATAGAAGCAACTAAAAAAGCTAATTGTTATGACTTCATCATGCGTTTACCAAATGGATTTGATACATATATAGATGATTATTCTGGACTTAGTGTTGGTCAAAAACAATTAGTTTCGATTGCTAGAGTTATGCTTGTAAATCCTAAAATTATGATTTTAGATGAAGCGACAAGTAATATTGATACTCGTACTGAAATGAAAATATCAGCTGCTTTTAATATTTTGATGAAAGGCAAAACAGCATTTGTTATTGCTCATAGATTATCAACAATTGTAAATAGTGACTTAATTCTAGTCATGAAAGATGGAAAGATTATAGAAAAGGGAAAGCATAAAGACTTGCTTTCGAAAAAGGGATTCTATTACGAGTTTTATAATGCCCAATACGCAAAAATAAATTAGATTTTGCAAAGTTTTTTGTAAAAAAAGTATGTAAATTTGTATATTTATATTTTAACCCATTGACAAGTTATGATATAATTAAAAGGCCAGTATGGAAATTTTTATTGTCATTTTACAAGCGTTACTTTATGGGGTGGTTGAAGGCATTACAGAATGGCTTCCAATTTCATCTACTGGTCATTTAATTATTTTAGATGATATTTTTAATGTGAAGGCAACTTATCCAGAGTTCTGGGATTTCTTCTTAGTTGTTATTCAGTTAGGAGCTATACTTGCGGTTATCTTAAGGTTTTTTAAAGAGTTGAATCCAGTAAATCCTAAATTAGAAAAAACCCAAAGAAATGATATTTGGAAAGTATGGTTAAAAATTATCATCGGTGTTCTCCCGGTTTGTTTTATTGCATTGGTTCTTCAAATTACTGAACTCGATAGTTATTTGGATAACACTATAATTATTTCAATTGCATTAATTTTATATGGTTTAATATTTATCGCACTTGAAACATTCATCAAAAAGGACCAAAAAAAGTTTTTAACTTGTCGTGATATTGGTTTAGTTGGCAAAAATGAGGCTTATTTTAAATATGAATCCACCAAAGATATGCCTTATCAAATCGCTTTAATAATTGGACTTTCTCAGGTATTAAGCTTAATTCCAGGAACATCGAGAAGTGGGGTAACAATTGTTACTGCTTTATTACTTGGATGTTCAAGAACATGCGGTGCTGAATTTAGTTTCTATCTTTCAATACCAGTTATGATAGGCGCTAGCTTAATCAAATTTATTTCGTTTATGAGTGCAGGTGTAGCCTGGGATTTAAATATGACTTTATATTTAGTCTTTGGCTTAATTTCTGCCTTTGTTACTTCTTTAATTATCATCAACACATTGATGAAATTTATCAAAAAACATACCTTTATTGGATTTGGCTATTATCGAATTTTACTTGGTATTGTTTTGATAATTTTAGTGTGTGCAGGTGTAATGGCTTAATTATGGAAAAGAAATACAAAGTTATCGATATTGAGAAATGGAATAGAAAAACCCAGTTTTTGCGGTTTAATTCTTTTGAAAACACAACTTATGGGCTTGATGTAAGAATGGATGTTACTAATCTTGTTAACTATTCACGTAAAACTAAAACATCTTTCTTCATTAATTTTTTGTATTGTCTTACTGTTGCTTTAAATGAGATTCCTGAATTTAGGTTAAGATACGTAAATAACGAAGTTCGACTTTATGATGTGGTCAATCCAACATATACAGTTAAGTGCATCGACGGCACTTACAACAATGCTCGTCATGATTACACAAAAAGTTATTCCTTGTTTTATAAAAGAGCTCATGAAGTTGTTGAGTATGAAAAAGTTCATACTGAACACCGCGAAGAATATAACGACAGCTGCTATTATGACGATTTCTATTTTTCTTGTTTACCAACATTAGATTTTTGTGGCATGACACATCCAATGATTTATGGTGATAAATCAAGTCAAAGTTGTATCAGAGCATTATGGGGAAAATTTGTTCTTGAAGGCGACAAATATAAGATGACTCTTAATTTAACTGGTTCTCATGCTTTAATTGATGGCTTTCCTATGGCTGAAGGATTTAACAAAACTCAAGAAATCATCGATAATTTTGAAAATTTTATAACTATTAACAAGTAGTTTTTTTCTCTTCGAAAAATTATTTTTCAAATTTTACTTTAAGTAAGTGAAATCTAGTTTTAATA
>CALVLC010000006.1 GCA_944336335.1 uncultured Bacilli bacterium
ATGAGATATGGTTCATTATTCGATGCAACTCAAACCATGGTTAGCAAAATTGATGACAATCACTATCAAGTCCAAGTCGTTGCTTGGTATGATAATGAAAACTCATATACCAGCCAAATGGTTAGAACAATCAAATACTTTGCTGAATTAAAATAGTTCAATAATTTGATTTTTTAGGGGCTAATAATGAACATATTAGGCCCCTTTTCTATAATTAAGGAGTTAGATAATGAATACAATTGATAATTTAAAAGGACTTAATGGCAAGAAAATTCTTGTCAGAGTTGATTTTAATGTCCCTTTAAAAGGCACTGAAGTAAGAGACGACAATAGAGTTGTTGCTGCCTTACCAACTATTAAGAAATTATTAAGTGAAGGTGCTGCTTTAGTTTTAATGTCCCATCTTGGAAAAATTAAATGGGGTAAAGTTGATGATGCTGAAATCGCTAAAGAAAAAGAAAAGAACAATATGGAATATGTCTATCCTGTTCTTGCAAAACATTTAGATGGCGTCACAGTTAAATTCTGCAAAGCTACAAGTTGCGATGAACTTAAAGAAGCTATCGCTGGATTAAAAGCTGGTGAAGTTTTACTTGTTCAAAATACTAGATATGAAAAAGGCGAAAGTAAAAACGATGCAAAACTTTCTTCTGAATGGGCAAGCTATGTTGATGGCTTTGTAATGGATGCTTTCGGTAGTGCACATAGAGCTCACGCTTCAACATATGGTGTTCCAGAAATCTTAAAGAAAGAAGGAAAACCAGTTGCTTTAGGTTATTTAATGGAAAAAGAAGTTAAAAACTTAGGTGCTTGTGTTAAAGGCGATGTCCATCCATATATTGCAATTTTAGGTGGATTTAAAGTCTCTGATAAGATTAAAGTTATCGATTCTTTACTTAAAAAATGCGATAAGATCTTAATTGGTGGTGCTATGGCTTATACATTCTTAAAAGCCTTAGGAAATAAAACTGGAAATTGTCCAGTTGAAGACGATCAATTAGATTATGCTAAAAAATGTTACGAAAGTGGCAAAATTATGCTTCCAGTTGATAACGTTATTGCTGATGGATTTGATGACTACAATCCAGATAATATTAAAACAATCGACAATGATGTCATCCCAGATGGCTACCAAGGTTTAGATATTGGACCAAAAACTATTAAAAATTATAGAGATGAAATTGCTAAAGCAAAATTAATCTTCTGGAATGGACCAATGGGTGTTTTCGAAGATGAAAACTTACAAAAAGGTACAATCGAAGTTTGTAAGGCTATTACTGATAACACTGAAGCTTTCTCAGTTATTGGTGGTGGAGATAGTGCAGCTGCTGCAAAACAATTTGGCTATGCTAATAAATTCTCACACGTTTCAACAGGTGGCGGTGCTTCCCTTGAAATGATTGAAAATGATGGGCATCTTCCAGGAATTGATGTTATTGGATAATTTATGAGAAGAAAATTATTACTTGGTAACTGGAAAATGAACAAAACCCCTAGCCAAGCAGTTGAATTTGCAAAGGCTAGTAAAGATCTTGGTAAACTTGCAAGAAGTAACAAGGTCGATATGGGTGTTTGTGTCCCTTATATTGATTTAGTTCCTGTTAAAAAAATCATTAAGAATTCTTTAATTGTTGGTGCTGAAAACTGCCACTATGAAGATCATGGTGCCTTTACTGGTGAAGTTTCTATTCCTATGTTAAAAGAAATTGGAATTAACTGGGTCATTATTGGTCACTCTGAAAGAAGACAATATGATGGCGAAACTAGTGAAAAGTGCAACAAAAAGATTCTTGCCTTATTAAAAAATGAAATGGTTCCAGTTTATTGCTGTGGCGAATCTTTAGAAACATATGAAGAAGGCAAAACAAAAGAATTTGTTAAAGAACAAATTATTGCTGGATTCAAAGATGTAGCTTATGAAGATGCAGCAAAAGTAGTCATTGCTTATGAACCAATCTGGGCAATTGGAACTGGTAAAAATGCTAGCGAAGAAATCGCTGAAGATATCTGCAAATTTATTAGAGATATCATCAAAGATTTATACGATAGAAAAGTTGCTAACAAGATTAGAATCCTTTATGGCGGAAGTGTTAAACCTGCTTCAGTCAAAGGTTATCTTAGTCAAAAAGATGTTGATGGTGCTCTTGTTGGTGGCGCTAGCTTAGAAGTTGAATCTTATAAAGAACTTCTTACTTCAATTCTTTAATCATTTAAGGTGTCTTTATTTGACGATAAAGACACCTTTTATTTAATGTAAAAATAGCAAAAACCCTGCAAAAGTCTAATATTTTGTCTGGTTTAGTTAGAAATTATTGGATAAATAAATACATTTTTAATTTCTTATCAAACAAAAGGTGTTTAATTTTTGTATTTATTTATGTAAGTAAATTTCTGGAGGTATTTATTTTGGAAAGTTACGTTGAACAAAATCCTGCTAGTAAAGTATTTGATGATCAGATTAGTAAAAGTAAGTTTTACAATCAAATTTTCTTATACTTCGGATTAGGTATTTTATTAACAGCAGTTGTATGTCTTCTTGCTTCATGGGCATTTACATCAATTTGGCCAATTTCACAGGTTATTGATGGTAGTTTAGTGATAAACGAAGAAACACTTTGGGCTTATATGTCTATCACAATCGTTAGTGCTTTAGTTTTGATAATTTTATCATTTGTAATAACTTTTAAATCTTTAAGAGGAAGTGGTTCAATTTTGGTGCCTTATGTACTTTACTCGATTGTAATGGGTGTTTTATTATCATCTTTTACATTCTTTGTTGGTGATACATACATTATCGGTGAAGCTTTATTAATCACAGCCTTACTCTTTATTGGCATGTGCGGAATCGGCTATTTAACTCACAATAGACTTGCTACTTGGGCTAAAGTTGTTATCGGTTTCTCATTTGCAGTCATTTTATTATCCTTACTTAACTTAGTATTTATTCCTTTTGTAGTTTTTGGTGGTAATTTTGCTGCTTATGAAGGCTATATTGTTACTTACTTAATTACAGAAGGCGTTGTTTTTGGTTTATTCTTAATCTTAACAGCATTTGATATGGCAAGAATTAGAACAATTGCTGAAAGAGGTTATGGTAGTAAAAATTTAGCTTTATATTGCGCATTAAATCTCTATAGTGATTTTATAACTTTATTTGTTTATGTTTTAAGAATTCTTGTTACAATTGCTGCAAGTAGTAGAAATAATTAGTTAAACATTTAAAAGGATTATTAAAATAGGCTTCCAAATCTTGGAAGCCTATTTCTTTTTGTAGAGTTGTTTCATTTTCTTGATATCTTTACTCTTAAATGTTGCCAAATGTTTTTTATATTGTTCATTGAGAAATTTCTCATAACTTGATTCAGTAGATGGATTAATAATGAAAAATTTCATGTTTTTAATTATATCTGGTAGATATTGAAGATGTGGCCAAACTTCTGGTTGATCATAAGGATATTTTTCGTCTTCTGAAACATTAACTGGAGTATATTTTAAGTAATCTAAAACGTCTAATGGGAAATCGTTGCTTATTTCCATCGCTTTAGCCATTGCTTGATAGGCGGCTTTTGATTTTGGAGACAAAGCAAGATCGACAATCGCAACAGAAATTGGAATAATAGCTTCAGGTAGGCCAACTTCATATGCGGATTCAATAGCAATTTTGGTTCTCATACATGCTTGAGGATTAGCAATCCCAATATCTTCATAAGCAGTTACTAAAAGTCTACGAGTTAAAGAATCTAAATCACCACTTGCTAAAAGACGTGAAGCATAAAATATAGCCGCATTTACGTCTCCGCCACGAATTGATTTTTGAAGAGCGCTAACAGCATCATAATGTCCATCACCATCGTTATCAATTCCAGAATTTGGAACTTTTATAACTTTTTTGACTTTCTCGAGGGTAATTTCTTCATTTTTATAGGTTACATCAACGATTTCTAAGTAGTTTAAGGCAAAACGGAAATCACCATTAGATTGTTGAGCAATGTATCTTAAAGAATCATTTGTAATATTAATTTTATTATCTAAACCTTTTTTTGATGAGATTGCTCTTCCTAGACCGTTTTGTAATTGATCAACAGTCAACTTTTTAACTTCTAATAAATGGCAACGACTTCTAATAGCTTTATTTATTGAAATATATGGATTAGCAGTGGTTGCACCAATTAAATATATTGTCCCATCTTCTAAAGCTGGTAAAAGAATATCTTGTTTATCTTTATTTAAACGATGAATTTCATCGATTATTAAAATTGGACATTCGTAATTTTTACTATCATTTATTGCATCAACTAAATCTTTTTTATTAGAACTTGTGGCGTTAATTTTATAGTATTTTGCGCCCATTTCATTAGCGTAACATTCTGCAATGGTAGTTTTTCCAGTTCCAGGTTCACCAAAAAGAATGAAAGAAAAAGGAGTTTTGTTTTCAACGCTTTTTCTTAAAAATCCGTTTTCACCAACAAGATCTTCTTGTCCGATAACTTCATCTAATTTAGTAGGACGTAATCTAAAAGCTAATGGTCTAATCATAAATGCAATAAAATTATACACTTTTTAGGTGTCTTTTAATATAATGTTGTGGATGAAAATTGTGTTACAAGTTGTTCAAAAAGCGAGTGTAAAAGTTGATGAAAAACTCGTTTCTGAAATTGAAAAAGGCTATTTACTTCTAGTCTCTTTTACTCAAGGGGATAACAAAGAAATTATTGAGAAAATGGCTCAAAAAATTGCAAAACTTAGAGTATTTTTAGATGAAAATGGTAAAACTAATTTATCTATATTTGATGTTAATGGAACAGTTTTATCAGTTTCGCAATTCACTTTATATGCTAACTTAAGAAAAGGGAATAGACCAAGTTATATCGAAGCATTAAAGGGTGATGAATCTATTATTCTTTATCAATTATTTAATGATGAATTAAGAAAAAATAACCTCATTGTTAAAGAGGGTCTTTTTGGTGCTGATATGAAAATTAATTTAGTTAATGACGGTCCATATACTTTAGTATTAGATTCAAAAGAATTAGGATTTTAATTATGAAAGTAATGATTGGTTTAAGTGGCGGAGTTGATAGCGCAGTTGCTGCATATCTATTAAAAGAACAAGGACATGAAGTCGTTTGTTGTTTTATGCGTAACTGGGATTCAATGGCTAATAATGATTATTTAGGAAATCCAACAGTTGATGATGACATTTGTCCTCAAGAAAAAGACTATCATGATGCAGTTGCAGTTGCTCAAAAATTGAATCTTCCAATGCAAAGAGTTGATTATGTTAAAGAATATTGGGATAATGTCTTTTCTTATTTTTTAGAAGAATATAAAAAAGGAAGAACTCCAAATCCTGATGTTTTTTGCAACAAATATATTAAATTTGGTCCTTTTTTAGAACACGCAAAAAAAGAAGGCTGTGACATGATTGCAATGGGACATTATGCAAAAAGAGTCGATAAAGATGGGAAAACTTATCTTTTAAAAGCAAAAGATTTAAATAAAGATCAATCTTATTTTTTAAGTCAAATATCATCTTATCAACTTAAGAGTTGTTTATTTCCATTAGGTGATATTACAAAACCTGAAGTAAGAGAAATCGCTCATAAATTAAATTTAGAAAGCGTTGAAGATAAAAAAGATTCTACTGGAGTTTGTTTTATTGGTGAAAGAAACTTTAAAGAATTTCTTAAAAATTATATACCTGCAAAAAGTGGCGACATTGTTGATATTGATACAAATGAAGTCATTGGACATCATGAAGGTGTAATTTATTACACAAGTGGTCAAAGAAAAGGGCTTGGAATTGGCGGAATTAAAGGCCTTCCAACTAATGGCTGGTTTGTTTGCAAAAAAGATGTTAAAAACAATATTCTTTATGTTGGAAGCGGAAGCGAAGATAAACATTTGTTTAGTGATTCCTGCTTGATTGACAACATTAATTTATTTAATGGACCTATAAAAGATGGAACTCACATTAATGTAAAATTCCGCTATCGCCAAAAAGATCAAGGTGTAACTTTGTATAATGTTAACGATAAATTAATTAAACTTGTTTTTGATGAAAAATATAAAGCTGTTACACCAGGACAAATTTGTGTTTTTTATGATGGTGATGTTTGCCTTGGTGGAGGTATCATTGATAAAGTCTTTAACGGTGATAAACAAATTAATTAACTATTTGCCTTATTAGTTCAATATCTCAATTTTTAATAGTTTTTATTTGAAAAGCCCGCAAAACTCTCCTAAAATAATAGAAAAGGAGAAAATATGAGTAAAAAGAAAAAAGGCAGATTTATTTCGCGACTAATTTGGTTCGTTTTCATCGTAGGTTTTTTTGCTTTAGGAGTTGTTTTATTTTTAAGTACATTGCCTTCGGTAGGAGTTTTAATTAACTATAATAAAGAATTTTTTAGCGGAACTGTTACCTTCGCTTTCAGTTGTGCTTTAAAAGGTTTTGGTGCTTTGTTTGGCGGTGAGGTTGATGAATTTGCTGTTTCAGCTAATGCTACGGCCGGCGATTATGAATTTGAACTTCCTGCTAGTTTAATGCCAAGCCTTGGTGGTGAGTTAGCTTTTAACTACGTTGTTTTAATTAGTTTAATTCTTGCTGTTTTAGGTATTTTAATTGCTTTACTTTTCTTTAAGAAAAAATCAGTATCATTAGTTGCATCTTTATTTATAATCGCTGGTGCAATTTTGTTATGCATTGATTCATTACTTTACGTTCATATTAATAGTGAAGCTTTAGGATTTTTAAAAGATGCTAATGGAATTAGCTTAATTGATGTTCCAAGTTTACTTTTAGGTATCTTTAGTGCGCTTTCAGGAATTACAGTTTTCTTCCACGCATTAACTATTAAAAAGTAAAAAAATTATAATTAAATTTTAATGGCCAAGAAATTTCTCGGCCATTAAAATTGTGCTTTAGTTTTGTGCTTAAATTTTGATTTTCAGATGTCTAATTTTCCTTTACTTTTAATACCTAAAAATATACAATTTTGAGCAGGAAAGAAATTTATATTAACTTTTATAGAGAGATGCGCATGGTGAAAGCATTAAAGAAGATATAAATGAGCCACTCCGGGATGTTTTTAAAGTTATATTAATTAAGTGCCTAATATCTTATTAGGAAATAGGATGGTACCACGATAATTTCGTTCCTAGTTTTACTAGGATTTTTTTATTTAAAGGAGACTTTTTATGAAATACATGAGTAGTCAAGAAGTTAGAAGAACATGGTTAAATTTCTTTAAAGAAAGAGGACACATGATTGAGCCAGGCGCAAGCCTAATTCCAAATAATGACCCATCTTTACTTTGGATTAATGCTGGTGTTGCTGCTTTAAAGAAATATTTTGATGGCAGTGAAGTTCCAGATTGTAAAAGAATTACCAATGTTCAAAAATGTATTAGAACAAATGATATTGATAATGTTGGAAGAACAGCTAGACATCATACATTCTTTGAAATGCTTGGAAATTTCTCCATTGGAGATTATTTTAGAAAAGAAATTGTTGAATGGGCTTTCGATATTTTAACTAACGAAAAATATTTTGGAATGGATAAAGACAAGTTATATGTTACTTATCATCCAACAGATTTAGAAACTAGAGAACTTTGGATAAAAGAGGGGATGGATCCAGAACATTTAATACCATTAGAAGGAAATTTCTGGCAAATTGGTGAAGGTCCTTGTGGTCCAAATACCGAAGTTTTCTATGATCGTGGTGAAAAATGGGACCCACAACATTTAGGCGTTGAACTTTTAAAACAAGACATGGAAAATGATCGTTATATTGAAATTCGGGGTATTGTTTTCTCTCAATTTAATGCTGTAAATGGAGTAAAAAGAGAAGATTATAAAGAATTACCTCATAAAAATATTGATACTGGAGCTGGACTTGAAAGAATTTGTTGTGTTTTACAAAATACTGATACCAATTTTGAAACAGATCTTTTTATGCCAATTATTAAAGCTACAGAAAAATTAGCTCACAAACCATATAACGATGAAAATTTAATGCCTTATCGAGTTATTGCTGATCATATTAGAGCATGTACATTTGCTTTAGCTGATGGAGCAAGTTTTTCTAATGAAGGAAGAGGTTACGTTTTAAGAAGAATTTTAAGAAGAGCTATGAAAAAAAAAAAAAAAATAGGTTTGTATGAACCATTCCTTTATAAACTTGTTGATAGTGTTATTGAAGTAATGGATGATTTTTATCCTTATCTAAAAGACAAGAAGAGTTATCTTGAAAAAGTTATTAAAAACGAAGAAGAAAGATTTATCAAAACACTTAATAGTGGTGAAAGTATCTTAAATTCATATATTAAAGATACTAATGAATTAAGTGGTGAACTTGCTTTCAAACTTTACGACACATTCGGCTTCCCAATCGAACTTACAAAGGAAATTTGTTTAGACAATAATGTAAGTGTTGATATTGAAGGCTTTAATGCTTGTTTAGCTAGACAAAAAGAACTTGCTAGAAGTGCTAGAAAGAATATTGAATCATTCAACAAACAATCTAAAGACTTACTAGAGTTTAAAGAAGAAAGCGAATATACATATTCTTCTAGCGATATTGAAGGAAAAGTCGTTGGCTTATTCAAAGATGGCGTAAAAGTTGATGAAATCGATGATGAAGGTGATGTAATTTTTAATAAAACTAATTTCTATGCTGAAATGGGTGGTCAAGTTGCTGACACTGGAAGCATTGAAAATGAAAACATGAACGCAAATGTTTTAAATGTTATTAAAGCACCAAACAAGCAACACTTGCATCATGTAAAAATGTTATTTGGAACTTTAAAAGTTGGTGATAAAGTTAAGTTAGTTGTCAACAAGAAAAAACATTTTGCAATTGAGAAAAATCACTCTGCAACACACTTATTACAATCTGCATTAATTAAAGTTTTAGGTGATGAATGTCACCAAAAAGGTAGCTTTGTTAATGAAGAATATTTAAGATTTGACTTCTCATTTATGAGAAAAATCGAACCTATTGAACTCAAAAAAGTCGAAAGATTAGTTAATGAATATATCGCTCAAGGCATCGAAGAAAAGACATTAGTTTTGCCTATTGAAGAAGCTAAAAAAGTCGGTGCAATTTCCTTATTTGATGAAAAATATGGCGATGAAGTTAGAGTTGTAACATTTGGAGATGTTTCTAAAGAATTCTGTGGTGGAACTCATGTTAGAAATTCTAGTGAAATCGGTTTATTTAAATTAATGAGTGAATCTTCAATTTCAAGTGGTGTTAGAAGAATCGAAGCAAAAACATCTTTAAGTGCTTATGAAGAGTTTAAAGGCAAAGAAGAAAGACTTAATGAAACAAAGCAAATTCTTGACGCAAAAGTTGATTCAGATATTTCAATAAAAATTGGAAATTTAAATGAAAACCTTGCAAATCTTAACTTAAAAATTGAAAAGATGATTAAAGATATTGCATTAAAGCAATCTGAAAATATCTTAAAAGATCTTAATAAAAGTGGATTTGCTGTATCATATTCACCTGATTTCAATAAAGCTGGATTATTATCATTGCTCGATGCAGTTAAAGCAAAAACACAAAGTTACATTGCTGTTTTAATTGGCAAAGATAATGATAAATATTATTTAGTTGTAGGAGTCAGTAAAGATAATATTGATAAAGGAATTTTTGCTGGTAATATCGTCAAAAAAGTCGCATCAATTCTTGGTGGAAATGGCGGCGGAAGAAAAGACATGGCACAAGGCAGTGTCTTATCAATTGAAAAAATTGATCAAGTCACAAAAGATGCAATATTAAAATAAGATGGAAAAATATTTAGGATTAGATTTAGGAACAAAAAGTTTAGGCATTGCTGGGTCTGATAGCCTTGGTATTGTTCATCCAAAAGAAAATTTTAATTTCGAAAAAGGTAATTATAAGAAGGCTCGTGAGCATCTTCTTGATATAATTGAAATAGAAAACGTAAAAAATATTGTTATTGGCTATCCTTTACAATTAGATTTAAAAGAAGGCGAAAGATGCGAATCAGTAAAAAGATTTGTTGCTGATTTATTAAAAGCTAAACCTGATTTAAAAGTTTATTATTGTGATGAAAGCTACACAACAATTGAAGCAAGAGAAAGATTAAGAGAGCAAGGCGTTAAAGAAGAAAAAATTAAAAAAATCATTGATATGATGAGTGCTGTCGTTATCTTAGAAGATTACTTAAGGAGCTTACAAAATGGAACCATTAAACGAGAATCAAATAGTGATTTATGATGAAGAAGGCAAAGAATATTTAATGAATATTCTTTTCACTTACGAAAATCCAGAAAGAAAAGCAGAATATGTATTTATTTATGATGATAATGACCCTGATGAAGTTATCGTTATGAAATACAATGAAGAGCATGAACTTTTTGAAGTTTCAGATGAAGAAGAATTAAAAGAAGCTGAAGAAGTTTTAGAGGCTTATAACGAAGATCCTACAATCCAGGATATAAAAGATTAATAGCATTATTGCTATTAGTTTTGATATAATATTTAATCGAAAAGCGAGGAAAAAAGATGGCTACAAAAGATATTATTATTACTCAAGAAGGTTTAGACAAATTAAACGCTGAATATAGAAACTTGATTGATGTTGAAAGACCTCAAGTTATTGAAGCTTTACAAAACGCTAGAGCAATGGGCGATTTAAGTGAAAACGCTGATTACGATGCTGCTAGAAATAGACAAGCTGAAATCGAAGGTAGAATTCACGAAATCGAAAACATTTTAGCTAATGCAAAAGTTGTTGAAGCTGGTAAAACAAAAACAATTAACATCTCAAACATTGTTACATTTGAAGATTTAACAGATAATTCACAATTAACAGTCAAAATTGTTTCAAGTATCGAATCAGATCCATTATCAGATCCAGAAAATATTAAGATTTCTAATGAATGCCCACTTGGCGCTGCATTAATTGGACATAAAGTTGGTGATGAAGTTACAGTTAAAGCTTCCCCAGATTACAAAGTAAGAATTATTGATTTTAAATAATATTTAAAAATATTTAAAAATTTTGCTCTAAACTCCTTTTAATTAGTGAAAGGAGTTTTTTTATGTTAAAAGTTATTGCAATTGTAGTCGTAGCGACAATCATTGGAATTGTTGCAATGAATTTTATTCCGGTCTTATCTAGTGGAGGTGGAGGCGGTGATCCTACTCAAATTGTTGATGATCCTAATAAATTAACGATAGGAATCACTGGTCAAGTCGTTAAGCCAGGTAATTATATTTTGGAACCTGAGAGCACTTTACAAGATTTAATTGATAAAGCAGGTGGTGTAAATTCAAATGCTGATGAAAGATGTTATTATGCAGATTTAGAAATAGAAGCTAATGAAGAATATTACATAGCTCCAAAATATGATTTAAGTGATATTTGTGGGGATGAACCACTAGTAAAAGTTAATGTTAATGATGGTTCAAAAGAAGAATTGATGAGCATAAGTGGAATTGGAGATGCTATTGCTTCACAAATTGTTTCTTATCGAAATGAAAATGGTATTTTTTATTGTTTAGAAGATTTAATGAATGTAAATGGTATTGGAAATGCTACTTTTGAGAAATTAAAAGATTCGATTTATTTACATGATTAAGTAAATGAAATACTTTTTGATCCTTTTATTATGCATTTCAGGCATTATTATTAGCGATCTAAATACTATTTTTATTGGAATTACATTATCAATAATTGCTTTAATACCAATATTTAGAAAATTTAGAGCAGATAAAAAATTTCTTATTATCTGTTTTCTTTTGTTTATTCTTTCCCTGATTTTTGGGTTAGTTGATTTTAGCAGTTTTCAAAATCCTAATAATTTTACAGGTCTTGTAA
This sequence comes from uncultured Bacilli bacterium, assembly GCA_944336335.1. GTDB lineage: Bacteria > Bacillota_I > Bacilli_A > RFN20 > CAG-826 > Onthovivens. Next base: position 11,859 of record CALVLC010000006.1, read on the forward strand.
TCAAAAAAAGTGATAGTTATTTTGTAATTTTTGATGGATTAGAAAGAATCTATGTTAAAAGTGATGATTTAAATATTGGATTATTTGATATTATTCAAGTTAATGGTAATTTTTCGAATATAACATCAAACTCAATAGAAAGTGAATTCGATTTCAAAAATTATCTTGAAAACCAAGGAATTACACGCCAAATTTATTTAAATTCATATACACATATATTAAAATTAAATATAAATTGTAGTATATTTAATAATGCAATAATTTCAAAGTTATTAAGTGAAAAATCAATTATTTTAGTAAAGACACTTTTATTAGATGATGTTCAACATGGTGGAGAACTTGAAACAGCACTGGCTTCAAATTCCTTGCTTTATTTATTTTCTTTATCAGGATTATATTTAAATTATTTTTCTTATAAATTAACTGCGTTTTTGAAAACTTACATGAAAGAGCGGAAGGCACTTTTATTAACTCTTTTAATTCTATCACCGGTGTTGTTTCTAAATATAAACAGCTTTATTTTTAAGCGATTGATCATCAATTTTTTGATTAATTTTATATGCTTAAAGCTGAAATATTATGATTCTTTAGGAAAGAGAAGCATTAGCTATTTAATACTATTACTAAATAAATATAACGTTTATCAATTTGGTTTTATTATGCCACTAATAATTTCAACATTTATGACTTTTTCAAGGTTATTGTTTAAAAGAAAGAAGTGGTACATAAAAAGAGCTGGATCTATATTATTAATGTTTTTTGTGGTATTACCATTTACTGTAGAATTTAATAACTGTTTTAATGTACTAACAATGCTAATAAGTTTCGTTTTAACCCCATTTATTCGTATTTTATTAATATTGATGTATCCGTTAGTGTTTATGATAAAATTGCCTTTTTTAGAGCAAATTTTAGATTTAATTTATGATTTTTTGATTGTTTTGAATATTAAGTTCTTAGATATAAACGTGCCTTCATTTAATCAATTTATGATTGTGATTTATTACGTTATTTTATTTATAGCGCTTATTTCTTTAGAGATAAATTTTAAAAGAATTTATAAGGTTACAACGGGTGTATTTGCTTCGTTTATTTTGCTTTATTCTTTGCCAATCAGGAATACTTTTTCATCATCTGTTGCTTTTATAAATGTTGGACAAGGCGATGCGACTTTAATAAGAGTTAAAAATAAAACTATATTGGTAGATACTGGTGGAAGTTTGTATAAAGACATCGCTACAGCATGCTTAATTCCTTATTTGAAAAAGCAAAGAATTTATAAATTAGATGCTGTTTTTATTACTCATTATGACATGGATCATTATTATGCTTTGGATAGTTTAAAAACTCACTTTAACGTTAAAAATATCTATGACTATAATAACTTTAATTCATATGATTTTTCAATTTTATCAATATACAACTTAAATAGTAATTATTCGAATAATGTAGACGAAAATAGTAGATCATTAGTACTTAGCTTTTCGATAGGTGGTCTAAATTTTTTGTTGATGGGGGATGCGCCGGTTGAAATAGAAAAAAACATTTTGAAAAATTATCCTGAACTTGATTGTGATGTTTTAAAAGTTGGACATCATGGCAGTAATACAAGTACTTCCGAAGAATTTTTAGAAAAAGTATCTCCTAAAGAAGCAATAATTAGCTGTGGCGTTAATAACATGTATGGTCATCCAAATGATGAAGTTATTGATAGATTGGAAAATCATAATATTAAAATTCGACGTACTGATTTAGAAGGAACAATAGAATATATCTTCTAAAATGATGTAAAATATTTCTATGATTTATTTACTTTATGGCAACGAACGTGCGATGATTTTAAATCGTATCAAAAAGATAAGAAAAGAATTATTTGAAAATAGTGAAGAAAATATTGTTAATTTTGACTTAAATTCAAATAAAGTTTATGAGGTAATTGATGAAATTAATCAATTATTTCTTTATAGCGATAATAAACTGATAATTGTTGATAACGCTGATTTCTTTATTACTGAAATTAAAGGCAAAAAAGAAATCGAGCTTTATAATGAACTTTATAATGCATTGGAAAACATTGATGAAAAAACTAGTGTTATTTTCATAGTTTCGTCCTCTAAAGTAAACCAAAAGAATAATTTGTATAAATTGATTCTTAAAAATGGCAAAGTTTTAGAATTTAAAGATATACAAAAAAATGATTGGCCTATTTTCGCTAACCAATTTTTCAAGAAAAGAAACATATCAATTACTCAAGAAGCTGTAGATGAATTGATTAAAAGAGCAAACGGAAATATTAATACTTTTAATAATGAAGCAAACAAACTTATTTTATATAAAATTAACAATATTGCATTAAAGGATGTTGAAGATCTTGTTCCTCAATCATTAGATGAAGATGTTTTTAAAATTATGAATTCCTTAAATGCTGGAGATAAAGCAACTGCGGTAAAAGTTTATCGAGATTTAAGAGTGAAAAATATTGAACCTGTCACTCTAATAAATCTTTTTTCATCTTCATTGTTTTATATTTTAAATGTAAAAAATCTTCTTAATCAAAAATATAAAAGTGATGATATTGCAAAAATAACTGGTAGTAGTACTGGTCGAGTATATATGACAACAAAAAACTCTAAAAATTTATCAACAAGTTTTTTAGAAAATAAATTGGAAACTTTAGCTAAATTAGATAAAGATATTAAACATAGTAGAGTTGATCGCTTTTTAGCTTTTGAAACATTTCTTTTGGAATATTAATAATTATTCTGTTTTTAACAACGAAAAAAAGAGCATAACTAGTATGCTCATCAATTTTTAATTTTTAATTTGGTAAAGATTTAATTATTCACCAAGTTTGTTAACTAATAATTGAAGATTTGATTTTTGTCTGTTAGCAGTACCTTTGTGTTCAATACCTTTTGTAACTGCTCTATCAATAATTGAGAAAGCTTTAACTAATGCTGCTTTTGCTTTTTCGACATCTTTAGCTTCACAAGCAACTCTGACTGCTTTCATAGCTGTTCTTAATTTTGATTTATAAGCGACATTTCTAATTCTTGCTTTTTCGTTTGTGAGAATTCTTTTCTTTTGTGATTTAATGTTTGCCATAATAATTACCTCTTTCGATACGAGAAAGATTTTATCATAAAAGAAATAGTAAAAGCAAATACGAATTGATAAAATAAATGACTAGGAAACGAAAAAATACTATGTTTAAAAAAGATTTAAAAATTGTTTATTTAGGAACACCAAAAATTAGCGCTATTGTGCTAGAAAATTTGATTAAAAATGGATACAAAATTGTAGCAGTTGTATCACAAGCGGATAAGCCACAAGGAAGAAAAATGATTCTTACTCCAACTGAAACAAAATTAGTGGCTCAAAGATATAATATCCCTGTTTTTCAACCAGTAAAAATTAGAGATGATTATGAATTTTTAAAGGAACTTGAACCAGATATTATTTTAACCATGGCTTATGGCCAAATCATACCTCAAGCTGTTTTAGATATACCTAAATATTTGCCTTTAAATTTACATGGTTCAATTTTGCCTAAATACCGTGGAGCTAGTCCAATTCAACAAGCCATATTAAATGGTGATAAATCAACTGGCATAACTTTAATGGAAATGGTTGATAAAATGGATGCTGGGAGAATGTTTTATAAAAAAGAAGTAGAAATTAAAGATGATGACAATTATGAAACTCTTTCTGATAAATTAGCTTACCTTGCTTATGAAGTCTTTGACGAAGGTATTCAAAGTGTTATAGATGGAACCAATAAAGGCAAAGAACAAGATGAAAGTCTTGTAAGCTTTACAAAGAAAATCAAAGCAGAACAATCTTTAATCGATTTTAACGATGACGCTTGCTCAATAAACAATAAAATTCGTGCTCTCAATCCTGACCCAGGCACATATTTTGTGTTCAATAACGAAAAGATTAAAGTTGCGAAAGCAGAAGTTGTTAAGTTGTCTTCAGATATGTTTCCAGGAACGATTATTAAATACGATAAAAATGATTTTATAATTGCTTGTAAGCATAATGCTTTGAGCATTAAATTACTTCAAAAACCAGGCAAGAAAATGATGGATTACAAATCCTTCTTTAATGGTAATCAAAATTTATTCAAAGTAAACGAAACAATTAATTAATGAGAACAATTGAATTATCAGTTCATGAATTAGTCGACTTTGTTTTAAGAAAAGGCAATATTGATTCTCGTTCTTTTAACTCGATGACAATGCAAGAAGGAACAAGAATCCATAATATTTATCAAAGTAAACAAGGCTCAAATTATCTTAAAGAATATGCTTTAAGAGGCGTTTTTTCATACGAAGATTTTGTTGTTTATTTAAGTGGAAGAAGTGATGGAATAATTTTAGAAGATGTTCCAATCGTTGAAGAAATAAAATCTACTAATAGTGACTTAGAATCTTTTTATAAAGAAAACGAAGAATGGCATTTAGGACAAGCTATTTGTTACGCCTATCTTTTTGCTCTAGAGAGAAATATTAAAGAGATAAAAGTACGCTTAACATACATCTCGCAAATTACTAATAATGTACTAAAAAAGAACTATTTATTTACTACTGATGAACTTTTTGACAAAATTCACACATATTTTGATACTTATTTTCAATTTGCTAGAATTCTTGAAACAAGAAAAAATCATCGAAATGAAACTCTAAAAAAATTAGTTTTTCCATTTGATGATATAAGAAACGGACAACAAGAATTGATAAATTTTGTTCAAGAATCTATTAAAAAAACCGACTTAAGATTTATAGAAGCGAGTACTGGCATTGGAAAAACAATGGCAACAATTTATGCAACCTTGCCATATTTAAGAGGCGATAAATTAGATAAGATTTTTTATTTATGTCCTAAAAATACTAACTTTGATAATTTTGCAAATGCTTTAGATATATTAAATAAATCTGGCTACAATCTCTCTTTTACTGAACTTAAAGCAAGAAGCAAAATGTGTCCCTACAAACTAGAAAAAGCATGTAATCCGGACGATTGCCCATTAACTATTGGATATTATTCAAAGCTAAAAGATGTTTTAAATGATTGTTTAGTACACGAAAATCTTTTAAATAGTGAAACCATCGAGAAATACGCGAAAAAGTACGAAATTTGTCCTTTTGAATTATCTTTAGATTTTTCTTTATATACTGATTTTGTAGTTTGTGATTATAACTACGCATTTCATCCGATCGCATATTTAAGAAGATTTTTTGATGCACCTGATAAAACATATCGTTTATACGCTCTAGTCGATGAAGCTCATAACTTAATTGACCGCGCAAGAGATATGTTTACGATAACTTTTAGCGAAAATGACTATAAAAACTTCAAAAAAGAGTTAAAAGGGTACAGGAATAGAGAAATTGATAAAGCAATTAGAAAAGTCAATCAAGACATTAAGTTATTTAAACAATTTGAATTTAATGATAATCCAATCATTTTAGAGCAATTAGATCCTGGTTTTTTGCAACATCTTACTAAGTTAAGAAGTGAAATGAATGTGATTGAAACTGAAAACCCTAAGTTAAAGCTCAAAGACGGTAAAGATTTCTTAATAGATTTATACAAATTTCTTGTTATTAACGATTTGCTTAACGATGGCTTTAAAATAATTTTAGACAATAAATTTGATAATCTAACAATCAAATTATTCTGCATCGATCCTTCATCTTTTGTTAATAAATCATTATTTCATTTTTTAGGAACGACTTTTTTTAGTGCAACATTAACACCAATTGATTATTTTGAAGAAGTAACATTAAATAAAAAAGAATTAGAAAATATATCTTTACCATCGCCTTTTGACCCAAATAATTTTTATTTAATTGTTAATGACAACATTTCAATTAAATATAAAGATAGAGATAAAACATTAGAAGAAGTAGCAAAAGAAATTAATATTTATGTTTCAAAAAAAGTCGGTAATTATCTTGTTTTTGTCCCTTCTTTTGAATATTCAAATAAAATCAAAAAATATTTTTTAAACGATGAAAGATTTATTTTCCAAACTGCAACAATGACCAACAAAGATAAAGATGCATTTTTGATGAATTTTAAAGAAAATCCTAATGAAACAAAAGTTGGAGTTTGTGTAATTAGCGGCTCTTTTTCTGAAAGTATTGATTTAACAGGTGATAGATTAATTGGAGTTGTCGTTGTTGGAGTTGGCTTACCACAAGTAAATTTTGAAAATAACTTAATTAAAGATTTTTATATAAAGAAAAATATGGATGGCTATGAATTCGCTTATTTAAATCCTGGAATAAATAAAGTATTGCAAGCACTAGGAAGAGTAATCCGTACAAAAAATGATAAAGGTAGTGCTTTAATAATTGATTCTAGATACAAACAAAGTAACTATTTAAGAATTTTGAGAAACAGATACAAGAATTATATTGAAATTAAAGATTCAAAAGGTTTAATTGATGCGTTAAATTCTTTTTATAAAAACTAATTTAATGATATACTTTTTTCCGTATGAAATACGACCAATCAAGAATTAGAAATTTTAGTGTTATTGCACATATTGATCACGGTAAATCAACGCTTTGTGATCGTATTTTGGAATTAACGGATACTATTGAAAAAAGAGAGATGAAATCACAAATTCTCGATGATATGGATTTAGAAAGAGAAAGAGGGATAACCATTAAATTAAACGCCGTTACTGTGAATTATCATGCTAAAGATGGTAAAGATTATATTTTTAATTTAATCGATACTCCTGGGCATGTCGATTTTACCTATGAAGTTAGTAGATCTTTGGCCGCTTGCGAAGGTGCAGTTTTAGTAATTGATGCAACTCAAGGAGTAGAGGCTCAAACTTTAGCTAATATGTATCTAGCAATTGATAACAATCTTGAAATTGTTCCTGTCATTAATAAAATCGACCTTGCTAGTGCTAGAGTTGAAACTTGTAGAGAAGAAATATCTTCAAGAATTGGACTAGATGGCGAAAATGCAATCCCAGTTAGTGCTAAAACTGGTGATAACATTCGTGAAGTTTTAGAAAGAATTGTTACTGATATTCCTGCTCCAAACGGAGATAATAATGCACCTTTAAAAGCATTAATTTTTGACTCATATTATGACTCTTACAGAGGAGTTGTTGTTCTTATCCGAGTTAAAGAAGGCAAAGTAAAAGTTGGCGATAGGATTCATTTAATGAGATCTGGAGCTGATTTTTTAGTAACTGAATTAGGTTTAAGAACACCAAAAGAGGTCCAAGCTGATGCTTTATATTGTGGTGAAGTTGGCTATTTATGCGCTCAGATTAAAGATATTAAAGAAGTTCGTGTTGGTGACACAATTACTTTAAAAGATTCACCAGCTTTACTTCCTTTACCTGGATATAAAAAGATAAACCCAATGGTTTATTGTGGTATTTATCCAACTGACTCCAAAAAATATGAAGATTTAAAAGAATCGTTAGAGAAATTATCTTTAAATGATGCTTCATTAAGATTTGAACCTGAAACATCTCAAGCTTTAGGATTTGGTTTTAGATGTGGTTTTTTAGGTCTTTTACATATGGATGTTATTCAAGAAAGGCTTGAAAGAGAGTATGATTTAGACTTAATTTTGACTGCTCCAAGTGTTATTTATAAAGTATTTTTAACAAGCGGAGAAGTCTTTGAACTTTCAAATCCTAGTGAATTACCTGATTTAACAACCGTCGCTCATATTGAAGAACCATTTGTTAAAGCCGAAATCATGATGCCTAAAGATTATATTGGACCTGTTATGCAACTTTGCCAAGATAGAAGAGGTATCTATAAAAATCTTGAATATTTTGATGAAACGAGAATGATTCTAACTTACGAAATGCCTTTAAGTGAGATCATTTTTAATTTCTTTGATAAGTTAAAATCATATACCAAAGGCTACGCTAGTTTAGATTATGAATTTGCTGAATATAAAGAAAGCAATTTAACTAAGATGGATATTTTACTTAACGGCGATGTCATTGATGCTTTAAGTTCGATTGTTTACAAACCATTTGCTTATAAAAGAGGACTTAAGATTGTTTCAAAATTAAAGGAAGTTATTCCTCGTCAACAATTTGAAATTCCTGTTCAAGCTGCAATTAATGGAAAAGTTATTGCAAGAGCTGATATTAAAGCAGTGAGAAAAGACGTCTTAGCCAAATGTTATGGTGGTGATATCACCCGTAAAAAGAAACTTCTTGAGAAACAAAAAGAAGGTAAAAAGAGAATGAAATCAATTGGTTCAGTTGATGTCCCACAAGAAGCATTTATGTCATTATTAAGCATAGATGATGAAGAAAATAATTAATTTAGCAAACTACTAGTTAATAATTAGTAGATAACTAGTATTAATCATTGTAAAAATATCTTGTTGTTTTATAATTTAAGTATATTGAAAAAGGACGATAATATATGCCTGTAAATGAATACATTAAAAAATTCAGTAATGAAATTTACGCAACAAAAAACGACATCGTAAAAGCGATGAAAACACCTCTTGTTGATGGAATTTGGACACAAGTTTTAGAGTATAGAAATGATTTTTATGAAGTATTACCAATCGTTAATTACGATTCAAATCGCTTCTCAGTTTGCTTAACTCCTGCAATTTCTAGAAGAGTTAACTCGTTTGAAAGACGTTTGACTTCTATATTAAATCAATATTCCAGATTATCACGTAATTTAGCTAACGAATATTTTAAACACAAAGTCTACAAAAAGATTCTTCGTATTATCGCTAAAAAATATAAAATCGATACTCAAGATCCTGTTCTTGATGGAATTATCGACGGAACAATAACAACAAATTTGCCAGCTGACCAATTAATATTACAAAGATATTATTCTTGCTTAGCTGAAATTGAAGAAAATTATCTTCAAGATATAGATGAAAACACAATTGGTGATTTCTATTCAAAATTAATGGGCACTGATGAATTAACTAGCTATTATCGTAAAACTGACACTGATAAATATAGTGGTTATGGAATTGGTAGAATCAAACTCGGAATCGCTCCTCAAAAAATTGAAAACGCTATTCAACAATTAATAAAATTCATTAATTATGATAATCAAAGTTTGATAGTTAAAGCAGTAGCCACTTTATATGACCTTTATTACATCAGACCTTTTGAAAATTATAGTGAAGAAATTGCTATTTTAATGCTTAAAAAAGTTCTTGCATTAAATGATGTTAATGCGGTAGCAGCCTTACTTTGTTTTGAAACATTATTTGAAAACAAAGATGAATTTGAATCAAAGATTGGCGATTGTCAAAAATATTGTGATTTAACGTATTTAATAACTTATGTTTTAGATAAAGTTGAACCATTAATTAATAAAATTGATGACGAAATAATTGAATCTCAAAACTTAACTATTAAAAAAGAACTTTATCAAGCTGATGAACCTAGAGTTAATGTTGTTAAAGAACCAATTTTTGCAGAAAAACCTCAAACAGTTGAAATACCTGTAGTTAATGAAATTCAAAAAGAACCATTAACTCAAAGTGAAATCTCTGCTCCTATCAATAAAGGGTTTAAAACTGAAGCTATCGAAACACTTGAAAATCTTCAAATTCAAAATGAAGAAAAGAAAGAAGAAAAACCTCTTGAACAAGGCAGAACAAGTGAAGAAGTTAAGGCATATCAAGAACTTGTCAAACCAGTTCAACCTACAATAAACGGGTCTGAAAAACTTAGTTTTTCTCAAAATATTGCAATTTCTAATGTTCCAACTGGTTTAACGGAAGAAGAAGCAACCAAACTTGAAACACATCTTATGGAAATGAATCCAAATTTATCTCACGGACAAGCTTATTTCTATGCACGTCACTGTACAATCGGAATGAAATATACTGTAGATCAATATAAAAAGTGTGTCGGTTGCGCCTATGAAACAGCTAGAAGCAGTATGAATAATTTAGTTGTTTTAGGTTATTACAAAAAAGAAATTTTAAAGAAAAAATTCGTATATATTCCTGTTAAAAGAAATTAGGAGAATGATATAGCATGTTACCAATTAAAGTTTTAAATGAATGGTTTAATGAACCTTGGGCAATATTAATCTTAATCGTTTTGATTTTTGGTGTATTAGCACTTGGTGTTTTCCTTTTATCAAAGTTTGTTATTAATAAAAAAGATAAAGATGAAAAACCAGATGAAAAAACTATTGCTGATGAAAATTTAAGTAGATATTTAGAAGAGGTTGATAACCCTGAAACTCAAAAGCAATTTGATGAATACGATAAAGAAAATAAAGATAAATAGTCTTTATATTCATATACCTTTTTGTGATTCGATTTGTCCTTATTGTGACTTTACAAAGTTCATAAGTAAGGACTTTTTTAAGTCTAAATATGTTAAACAAATATCTAGAGATTTAATTTGTTTATATAAAAAAGGTTATAAATTTAAAACAATTTATATTGGTGGAGGAACGCCAACTTGTTTATCTTTGAAAGATTTAAGGAAAATCTTGAAATTAACAAAGCTTTTATTAAACAAAAATAGTTATGAATTTACTATAGAAGCTAATCCTGAATCCTTAAGTGAAGATAAATTAAAACTTTTTAAATCAGCAGGAGTGAATAGAATTTCTATTGGAATTCAAACTTTTAATGAAGATTTACTTAAAACTATTAATCGAGATTTCAATATAAATTATTTTGAACTTATTAACCTTGTTAAAAGATATATTAAAAATATCAACGTTGATTTGATTTATGGGTTGCCTGGAGAAACTAAACAAGATCTAATTTACGATTTAAATTCTTTTACAAAACTTGATATCAATCATATATCAACATATAGTTTATCAATCAATCCTATGTCTCTTTTTTATGTTAAAAAAGTTAAGGAAGTAGATGAGGATATATCTCGAGACTATTACGATACAATTTTAAAATTTTTAAGAGAACATGGATTTGAAAGATACGAAGTTAGCAACTTTTCAAAACCTGGTTTTGAAAGCAAACATAATCTAACTTATTGGAAAGATAATGAATATATTGGAATTGGTTGCGGTGCAGGCGGTTACCTTTATCCTAAGCGCTATAAATTATCTTCTTCATTAACAGATTACATCAGAGGCAAAAGAAAATTTGATAGTGAAATCGTTCATAAAAATGATAATATCGATTATTTTTTGATATGCAATTTAAGATTAAAAGATGGTTTTTACTTAGATGAATTTTACAAACGATTTGGCTTTAAGTTTGAAGAAAAATACAAAAAAATAATAAATAAGTACATTTCTAGTAGTTTTTTAGTAGTAAATCAGTACAAAGTTTATTGTACAGATGAAGGTCTTATTAAGCTAGATTTGCTATTAAGAGATTTGATTAAAGAAAATTAGCACTTTTATATTGACACTGCTAAATTTATCTTTATAATTTAGGTAGCACTTATGAAGAGTGAGTGCTAGAAGAGATTAGAAATGACGCTTACAAGAAAAGACAAATTACTAAAACTTATTGTAGAAGATTTCATTAAAACAGCAGAACCTGTTGGATCTAATTACTTAATTAAAAAGTATAATCTTCCTATTTCAAGCGCGACTATTAGAAACGAAATGAACGCTCTTGAAAAAGAAGGCTTACTTGAAAAGACTCATATCTCAAGTGGTAGAGTTCCTTCAGCAAAAGGATATGAATACTACATTGAACATCTTAGAAACAATAAAATTGATGACAAGATGAAAAATGAGTTAAACAAAGTATTCTCAAATAGTGTTACTGTTGAAGAACTTTTAAAAGAAAGTTGTGAAATCTTAAGTCATATGACTAATCTTGCAAGCGTTGTCTTGGGCCCAAGCGCTGATGAAGAGCACTTAGTTTCAATACAATTAATTCCAATATCTTTAAACTCTGTTACGGCAATATTTGTTACTGATCGTGGTTATGTTGAAAACAAAACATTCACAATCAATTCAAAATATAGAGTTGATGATATGAAAAAGTGCATTGAAATATTGAATGATCGCTTAAGAGGCACAAGTATTAACGGACTCGTTGATAAATTAGAGAGTATAAAACCTATATTATCTAATTATATGAGTGATTATGTTTATCTCTATAATGCTTTATTAAAAACTTTCTATGATTTTGCTTCTTCAAGAAATGGAAAAATTTATGGAAAAGAAAATTTATTAAAGCAACCTGAATTTAGGGACAATGCACATGAACTCAAAAAGTTGTTTGATTTATTCGAAAATCCAAATGATTTAGAGAAAATTATCGATGAAGCTCAAACTAGACTCCTTGTTAACGTTGGTAATGTCGAAGAAAAATATAACGATGTTAGCGTTGTATCAAAAGACATTGCAGTAGATGGAGAAAAGATTGGTAAAATCGCAGTAATTGGACCAACCAGAATGGATTATTCAAAGGTCTTAAACAGTTTAGATTATATAGTAGATAAAATTATGGAGTGCTTATCAAATGACAATATTCAAGAAGAAAAAGGAGGGAACGATGGAAGAGAATAAAGAATCCCTTAAAGAAACTGAAGAGAGCAAAGCTTCAGAAGAAAAGAAGGTAAACAAAAAAGGTGAACCATCTGTTGAAGAAAAACTTGTGAAAGCTGAAGCAGATTGTGAACACTGGAAAAATGAATACTATAAAGCCTATGCAGATATAGCAAATCTTAGAAAAGATATCGAAAAAGATCATAAAGAAGCTATCAAATATCGTTTAGAAGGTTTTGTAGATAAGATTGTTGGTATTCTTGATGCATTCGATATGGCATTCAAAGTAAAACCAACAACAGATGAAATGAAAAACTATCTCACTGGATTCCAATACGTACATAACACATTATTAAATGTACTTAGTGAAGAAGGTGTTGTAGAAATCGATCCAAAAGTCGGTGATAAATTCGATGAAACTACAATGCATGCTGTTGAATTAGTTGATGATGAAGGCGAAGAAAATGTAGTTAAAGAAGTTACTTTAAAAGGTTACAAACTTCATGATCACTTAATAAGAGCTGCTATGGTAGTAGTCAGTAAACATCCTTCAGAAGAAGAAAAGAAGGAAAATACTGAAGAAGTTAAAGAAGAGAATAAAGAAGAGCTTAAAGCCTAAAGGAGGTATTAATTATGGCAAAAGAAATTATTCTTGGTATAGATTTAGGTACAACAAACTCAGTTGTAAGTTATCTTCAAAGTGATGGAACTGTTAAAGTTATTCCTAACCCAGAAGGAACAATGACAACTCCTAGTGTTGTCGCATTTAAAGGAAATGGTGAAACAATCGTTGGTAATGCTGCAAAAAGACAAGCAATTACTAATATGGATACAGTTTCATCCATTAAAAGACATATGGGCAGTGATTATAAAGCCCATATCAATTGCATTAACAAAGATTTTACTCCACAAGAGATTTCCGCAAAGATTCTTGCTTATATGAAATCTTATGCTGAAGCAAACATTGGTCATGAAATTAAAAAAGCAGTTATTACATGTCCAGCTTACTTCAATGATGCTCAAAGACAAGCTACAAAAGATGCCGGTACAATTGCTGGATTAGATGTTGTAAGAATTATTAATGAACCTACAGCAGCAGCACTTGCTTATGGTCTTGGTAAAGATAAGAGCGAAAAAATCTGTGTTTTCGACCTTGGTGGTGGTACACTCGATGTTTCAATTCTTGATATTGGTGATGGAACATTTGAAGTTGTTTCAACAGCAGGTGATAACAAATTAGGTGGCGATGACTGGGATAATGTTGTTGCTGATTGGATTAAAGCTCAAATTAAAATTCAATTCGGACAAGATATTAACGATAAAATGGCTCTTCAAAGATATAAAGATGCCGCTGAAAAAGCTAAAATTGAGCTTTCAAGTAGTTTAGAAACAACAATCTCGTTGCCATTCATTGGTATGGGTAAAAATGGTCCTATCAGCTTTGAAGCAACATTAACAAGAGCAAAATTTGAAGAAATGACCAGACATTTATTAGATAGATGTTTGACACCTTTAAATAAAGCAATCAGCGATGCAAAAATGACATATAACGATATCAATGAAGTTTTACTCATCGGTGGTTCAATTAGAATGCCAGCTGTTCAAGAATTAGTTAGTAGAGTTACAGGTAAAAAACCTAACTTAAGTGTTAACCCAGATGAAGCTGTCTCAATTGGTGCAGCTTATCAAGGTGGTATCTTAAGTGGTGATGTTAAAGATGTTATTCTTCTTGACGTTACTCCATTAACATTAGGTATTGAAACAATGGGTGGTGTTTTAACTCCATTAATTCCTAGAAATACAACAATTCCAACAACTAAATCTCAAATCTTCTCAACAGCAGCTGATAACCAACCAGCAGTTGATATTATGGTCTACCAAGGTGAAAGACCAATGGCACACGACAACAAATTACTTGGTCACTTCCAATTAAGCGGCATTAAACCAGCTCCAAGAGGAACTCCAAGAATCGAAGTTACATTCAATATCGACGTCAATGGTATTGTTAAAGTTAGTGATAAAGAACTTGATACACAAAAAGAACAAGAAATTACAATCTCTGGTTCAAATGGACTTTCTAAAGAAGAAATCGATAGAATGGTTAGAGAAGCAGAAGCAAATAAAGAAAACGATGAAAAACGTAAAGGCGACATCGAACTTAAGAATAAAGCTGACGGATACATCGCTTCAATCGACCAAGCTTTAAGAGAAAAAGGCGATTCAATTGATCCTAAACAAAAAGAAGAAACACAAAAACTTAGAGATGAGTTAAAGACAGCTCTTGATAACAATGATATGGAAACATTAAGAAACAAAATCAATGATTTAGAAAAAGCTGCCGCATTTATGCAACAACAACAAGCTAATGCTGGTGCTCAAGATGCAGGCCAAGAAACTTATACTCAACAAAATAACCAAGGTACAGAATCATCAAGCAAAAAAGATGATGATGTAATTGATGCTGATTTTACTGATAAAAAGTAATCAGTGATCAAATTCGTTGATTTTATAGGGAAGTGCATAACTTCCCTTTACGATTATATAGAGGTATAAGTTATGGCAACATCAAAAAGAGATTATTATGAAGTTCTTGGCGTAGATAAGAGTGCAAGCCAAGATGATATTAAAAAAGCATATAGAAAATTGGCTAAAAAATACCATCCTGACAACAAAGAAACTGGTGATGCCGAAAAATTTAAAGAATGTACTGAAGCTTTTAGTGTTTTGAATGACCCACAAAAGAGAAAAACTTATGATCAATTTGGTCAAGCTGCATTTGATCAAACAGCGGGTGGAGCAAACCCATTTAGCGGAAGCGGTTTTGAAGGATTTAACTTCAATGGTGGCTCATTTGATGATTTAAATGACATTTTAAACAAAATGTTCGGTGGTTTTGGTGGCGGATTTGGCGGATTCTCTTCAGGATCTTCTTCAAGAAGAGGAGGTCCAAGAAGAGGAGATGACACAATGATGCGTATCCGTATTAACTTTATGGATGCAATAAATGGAAAAACAGTCACTATTCCATTAACTTATGACGAAAAATGTAATTCATGTAATGGCACAGGCGCCTTACATGGAACAGAATATACAACATGTCCAACTTGTAATGGTCGTGGAAGAGTTTTAACTCAACAAAGAAGTATTTTCGGTATTATTCAACAAGAAACGGCCTGTCCAGATTGTCATGGAAGTGGTAAAAAGATTAAAACACCATGTCCTGATTGTGATGGAAAAGGCTACAAAAGAGTCAAAAAAGAAATTGAAGTTAAAATTCCAGCCGGTATTCAATCTGGTCAACAAATTAGAGTTCAAGGAAAGGGCGAAAGAGGCTTAAATGGCGGAGATAATGGTGATTTATTCATCGAAGTTGTTGTAGCAAAACATGATTTCTTCACTCGTGACGGAAACGATATCCATATTGATATTCCTTTAGATTTTGTCGATGCATGCTTAGGATGTACAATTACAGTACCAACTGTTTATGGCGATACAGAACTTAAAATCGCCGCTGGTACTCAACCTAATGATGTTCTTTGTTTAAAGAATAAGGGTGTTAAAGATTTAAGAGGAAACGGCTATGGTAATGAATATGTTCATGTTAATTTAAAGACACCAACATATTTAAATAAAGACCAAAAGAAAGCTTTAGAAGATTTTAAAAAAGCAACATCTAGCGGAGATTCATTCTTCGATAAATTCAAAAGAGCATTTAAAAGTTAAGCCTTAAAGTTTATACTATTAAGACAAGAGGTTATATATGCCAAAGTGTAAATATTGTGGTGAAAACATTACTAAATTTGATAAAGAGATTTGCCCATTCTGTGGTGGTAAAAAACCATTAGAAGGGGTAGATTCTTTTACGGTTGACATCACTCAAACTATAAATACAGTAGACAAAAAAACAATTCAAAACTATAAACAACATAGCAAAGTTGTAAATTCACTTTTATGTATGTTTTTAGGCATTTTTGGTGCTGATAGTTTTTATTTAGGATATTTCAAGTTAGGAATTAGTAGATTATTAGTAGGTTTAGTTTTTATTATTGGCCTATTTTGTATCTTATTTTTTTCTGTAAAATTAGATTTGTTAATTAGTTTTTTAATTAGCTTTGGCTCTATCTTTATAGTTTATTTCATTTTAGGAATAATCGGATTTTTCTTGCATAATCGTAAAGATAGCAATGGAGTGTTTTTAAAATAATGCAAAGATATTTTGCTACTTTAGACAATAATAAAAATATCGTCATTTCACCTGACGATATTTTTCATATAACAAAAGTGATGCGAATGAATCTTGGTGAAAATTTCGAAGTTAATGTCGATGGCGATTTAAAAATTGCTGAGATTACCTCCTTGAAACCATTTGATTTTAAAGTAATAAAAGAGATTAACGAAAACCATGAATTAAATGGTTATGTTAGACTCTTATATTGTTTACCAAAAGGCGAAAAAACAGATTTAGTTATTCAAAAAGCAGTTGAGTTAGGCTGTAGTGAAATAGTTTTAATCAATAGTGAACGTTCCATTGCTAAAATAACTAGAGAAAATAAAGCGAAAAAACTTATTAGATTTAATAAAATTATTAAAGAAGCTAGCGAACAATCAAAAAGAAGTAAACTTTGTACGCTTGAAAACGTTATTAATTTTGATGAAATTATTAATTATCCTGCTGATTATTCATATATTGCTTATGAAAATACTAATTTCACAAGTAATGATTTAATAAAAATTTTACCAACACTTAAAGGCAAAACTATCAATATCATTATTGGAGCAGAAGGCGGAATCTCAAAAAAAGAATTAGAAATTGCTAAAAATGCAAATTATCAAGAAATTTCACTTGGTAAAAGAATTTTAAGAAGTGAAACTGCTTGTATTTTTATTCTTTCAATCTTATCTTTATATTTAGACAACTAATATGGGTGAAGTTTATAACATTTTAAAAAAAGAAAGAAACAAAAAAGGTTTATCATCTTGCAAAGAATTAACTTTTTTTCATAAATTTAAAGGAATGCTTAAAAGTAATCCTATATTTTTTAAATATCTTGAAATCGATAACGACTTTGACATTATAAAAGCGAATATAATCATCAAAGCCATAATTAATAAGGATGAATTAGATAATGTTATTAACGATATGTATGTTGCTAACGCTAATTTAAGCATTGATTCAATAAAAGATGATATTAAAGAAAGAATTAGTGACCTTCCTTATATTGGATATGATAACTATAAAATTTACGTACCTTTCTTTAACAAAGCGACCAACATTATTTACTCAAACGAAAGCGAAAAAATGTTTCAATATCCATATGTCGACCTTTATAAAAAGTTTGAGCCATTCTTTGTTGATCCCTTTGAAACTTATAACATTGATTTATATTCTTCTTTATTTACTCAATTAGTAAAAATATATGAATCTGAGACAGCAGTAGCCTTCTATCATTATGATTTTAGCGCTATTTTCATCATCAATAGACAAGGAACTTTAGATAATATTATTTATCTTTTCGATAAACATATGAAAAATCCTCATAAATACAATATTATCGAGAAAGTTAGACCTTTAGTTGAAGCTTATTTTAATAACGATTTAAGTTTATTCATTTACCTTTTATATAAAAATGATTTAGTTAGTTATTACGTTTTTAGAAAGATTTGTAAAATATATCAAGTATGACATTATTAATAGATTTTTTAGGTTGTAAAGTTAATAGTTACGAAGTTGAAGCTGTTGGAGAAACCTTTTTAAAAAATGGTTTTTCTTTTTTTGATAAAGCAAAAGATGAAGAACCTGACGTAATTATTTTAAATACATGTGCAGTCACCCAAACTAGTGTTACAAAAGATCGAAAAACCATTAAAAGATATCGTAAAGAATATCCAAAAGCTGTTCTAGTAGTAATGGGTTGTTACGCACAATTTGATTATAAAAATATTAGCGAAAATCTTGATGCTGATATTGTAATCGGGACATCAAACAGATCGAAAATTTATGATTTAGTCATTGATTTTTTGAAAAATCATAAAAAAGTTTTTCTTAATGATGAAAATAACACAATTAAAAAATACGAAAATATATCTTTAACAAAAACATATTTAACAACGCGCGCCTATGTAAAAATTCAAGATGGATGTAATAATTTTTGTTCATATTGTTTAATTCCATATATTAGAGGACGCTCAAGAAGTAGAGAAAAAGCTGATATTTTAAAAGAAATATCTTCTTTAATTTCAAACGGAACCAAAGAAATTGTTTTAACTGGCATTGATATGTCAAGCTATGGACTTGATTTAGAAACAAAAGAAACTTTCAGTGATTTAATAGAATCAATCTTAGTCGAAAATCCAAGTTTATATAGACTTAGAATTTCTTCTTTAGAAATCAGTCAAATCGATGATAAATTTTTAGAGTTATTAGCTAAGTATTCTAATTTAGCAAATCATTTACATATTCCTTTACAAAGTGGAAGCGAAGAAATTGTAAAAAGAATGAATCGAAAATATGATATCGATGGTTTTGTTGCAAAAATTTCTAAAATTAGAGAAATAAGACCTGATATATCTATAACTACAGATGTTATTGTTGGATTCCCTGGAGAAAGCGAAGAAAACTTCCTTGAAACATATAATTTCTGCCAAAAAATAAATTTTAGCAAGATACATGTTTTCCCATATTCTATAAGAAGTGGAACGGTTGCCGCAAAGTTTAAAGATCAAATTAATCCAAGTATTAAAAAAGAAAGAGTAAATCGTTTACTTGCCTTATCAAATAAACTCGAGTATGAATACACTTCGCGTTTTTTTGACCAAGATATCGAATTTTTATTCGAAGATTACGTTAAAGAAATTAAAGGATATAGAGGACATAGTTCGAATTATTTAGAATGCCTTGTTGCAAGTGGAGATAATCTAGAAAATAAAACTAAAATTGTTCATTTTACAAAAGATAATTTTAAATATTTTTGACAGTGTAAAAAATTAAAAATACGATAACTATCGTATTTTTTACTTATTTTTAGAAAATATCAAAAAAATATTTGACTTAAAAATATATTTCTTTATAATATTTGAGAGTAAAGGAGCAAAGATTATGGCAGTCCCATTTAGAAGAACTAGTAAAACTACAAAAAGAATGAGAAGAACACATTATAAGCTTCATGTAAACGGTTTAAGCGTTTGCTCACACTGTGGCGAAATGATTAAATCACATACTGTTTGCCCAAAATGTGGTTACTACGACGGAAAACAAATCATTAAGAAATAAAAAATCTCCATTAAAATGGAGTTTTTTTATGCCCAAAATGATAGAATAATTTTATGAACATTGGATTTTTAGGATGTTCCAAAATTGGAGCAAGTATAGTTAAAGCTTTAAAAGCAAATTCAAATGCCACGCTTTATGGATGTGCAGCTAGAAATTTTGAAAAAGCTAAAGAATATAAAGAAAAATATGGTTTTAAAGTAGCATATAAAAACTACGAAGAGATGGTAAAAGACCCAAATATAGACTTTATATATGTTTCAACTTTAATTTCATCTCATTACGAACACGCAAAATTATGTTTAGAAAACGGAAAACCATGCCTTGTCGAGAAAGCTTTTACGATAAATTCTAAAGAAGCTGAAGAACTTGTCCGTTTATCTAAGCAAAAGAAAGTATTTTTAGGCGAAGCCATTTGGACAAGATATATGCCTTCTAGAAAAATGATTAACGAATTAATCATGTCTGGGATTATTGGCGATATTTATATGCTTTCAGCTAATTTATCTTATAAAATCGACGACCAAGAACGTTTGATTAAGAAAAATTTAGGTGGTGGCATTTTATTAGATGTTGGGGTATATCCAATTAATTTTGCTTTCATGGTTTTAGGAAGCGACTATAAAGATGTTAAATCAACTTTGATTTATAAAGGAAAAGGCGTTGAAGAAACATGTCTTATAAATCTTTTCTACAAAAATGGAATTGTCGCAAATTTATATTCCTCAATGAACGGTAATTCAGATAGAAGTGGTTATATTTACGGGACTGAAGGATACTTAAAAATTGATAACATCAATAATCCTAGCTTAATTGAAATTTATGGAAAAATTGATGATACATCTAATGCCATTGAACTTAAAAATAAATTACATATTAAAGAAGATGTAAATGGTTATGAATATCAATTTTATGAAGCTTTACTAGCTGTAAAATCAGGAATCAATGAACCTGTCTCAATGCCGCACTCAGAAACCATAAAAGTAATGAAATTGATAGATAAAATCAAAAATAGTAGTTATATAGTAAATAATTAGTAGATATTTAGGAGGAAAAATATGCAATATAACAAATTTATTGATAATACATTATTAAAAGCTGACGCTACAAAGGATGAAATTCTTGCTCTTTGTGAAGAAAGTAAAAAATTCGATTTTAAATCAGTTTGTATTAATCCAGATTTCATCCCAACAGCTAAAGAAGCACTAAAAGGAAGCGATGTTTTAATTTGCACCGTCATCGGTTTCCCATTAGGAAGCATGTCAATTCAAGCAAAAGCTTTTGAAGCGAAAGATGCTGTCGAAATGGGCGCTGATGAAGTTGATATGGTAATCAATATTAGCGCATTAAAAGATAAAAATTATGAATATGTTTTAAAAGATCTTGAAGCGGTTAGAGAAGCAACAAAAGGTCATACATTAAAAGTTATCTTAGAATGCTGTTTGCTAACAAAAGAAGAAATTGTTAAAGCATGTGAACTTTGCGTTAAAGCTAAAGTTGATTTTGTTAAAACAAGTACTGGTTTTTCAAAATGGGGGGCTAAAGTTGAAGATGTAAAGTTAATGAGAGAAACAGTTGGGCCAGAAATGGGAGTTAAAGCAGCTGGAGGAGTTAGAACTCACGAAGAAATGCTTGAAATGATTGAAAATGGCGCAACAAGAATTGGTACAAGTTCTGGTGCTAAATTAATGTAAAAAAGTCTTTATTTTAATTGCCATATTTGGTAAACTTTTCGTTGCAAAGATTGGAGGTGAAAGTAAGATGTCTAAAGTTGTAGTTAGAGACGGCGAAACTCTTGATGAAGCATTAAGAAGATTTAAAAGACAAGTCAATAAGGCTGGAACTATCCAAGAATGCAGAAAAAGAGAATGTTTCTTAAAAAAGAATCTTAAGAGAAAACTTAAGAGTGAAAACGCTAGAAAAAAATATAGATAGTTGAAAAGATGCAAAAAAATGCATCTTTTTTTAATTTTTGTGCCATAAACTCCTTTTTATTAGTGAAAGGAGTTTTATTTATGCGATATTTTATTAAGCAAATTGGCGAAAAAGACTGTGCATTTACATGTCTTAAGATGCTACTTGCAATTGTCTATAAGTCTAAAAAGTTTTTGCTATATCCTCAAAAAGAAGTCGATAAAGCATATTCTTTAGAAGATTTAATGACAATTGCGAGTAAAGAAGGCGTTAAGTTATATGCTTTTAGATTTAAAAATAAGGAGAATCTTTTAAAACAAACCGTTTTCCCTGTTTTAACTCCAATGAGAAAAGGTGATTTTCTCCATATGGTTTTAATTAAAAAGATTAAAGGAAATAAACTTTTAGTTTATGATCCAGCCGATGGATGTAAATGGGTAGATTTTTATGATTTTGCTAAAACATGGAATGGAGAGTGTTTAGAAGTTGCTGAAGTAAAAGGTTCTTTATTTAAAGAAAAGAAATATTCTTTTATTTCGTGGCCCTACAAAGTTTTCGTACCTTTATTTCAACTTTTAAGTTTTGCTTTCTTAATTTCGGCTTTATTTTTCATTGATAAGAATTATTCATTTTTAATTCCTCTATCGTTTCTTTTTGCCTTCGTTATCTTCGAATTTATTTATCGAACATTGTTAATGAGCGAAATGAAAAGTTTTGATACGCATATTTTAACGAATTTAAATTTTAATGATCGAAACTCATTAAGAAATCGTTTTGTAGAAATGAATAACTTTAAGGTGTTATTGATTGGTGGTCCAGTTCAGATAATAAATAGCATAATAATCATTGTTTTTGGTGCGGCAATCTTATTTTTAAATAGTTATTTAAATCTAATAAATCTAGTTGTAATTTGCCTCATTACGATATTTATGACTGTTTTAGAAAAGAAATATTATAAAAACACAAAAACAGATATTACAAATTATGAAAATCAGATTTTGTCTTTAAAAGAAGACGAAAGCGGTGATATTAAAGAAAAAATTGCTGAACTTAACAAAAAGACTTATGGATTCGTAAATTTCATGAATCTTAAAAAGATGATTTTAATCTTCTTAATCATTGTTATCTCTTTAATTTATTGTGCTTTTTCTAACAACATTTCCTTAAATTTTGTTTTATTCCATACTTTTATCTATTATTATTTAGCTCAAAACGTAACTAAACTGTATGAATCAATAGAAGCATTTAAAGATAAACCATATTATTTATCAATATATCAATATTATTCCGATTAATATGCTAAAAATAGCATACATATTGACATTCATGATATAATAAACACATGAAATTCGATATAAGTATTAACTCAACAATTACTACAAACATCGACGAATATATTGAACTATATAATCGCTTGATGGAGAAAACCTTTAATATTTTAAATATAAATAGAGATGCAATAGTAAGTGTAACTTTTGTAGATAAAGAATTCATTCACGAGCTTAATAAAAATTACCGTGGTATTGATCGACCTACTGATGTTATAAGTTTTGCTTTTTTAGATGATAAAAATGAGATTATAAAAGGTGATGATATACCATTAGATTTAGGCGAAATTTATATATGTTACGACGTTGCTGATGAAAATCGTAAAGCTTATGGAAATTCAATAAAAAGAGAAATTTGTTTTCTCTTCGTACATGGCTTATTACATTTACTAGGTTATGATCATATGACAAAAGAAGATGAAGAAATTATGTTTCCTCTTCAAGAAAAAATATTAGAAGGAGAACTCTCATGACAAAAGAACAATTAGTTTATGAAGCGATTGAAGCAAGAGAATTGTCGTATTCACCATATTCTAAATTCGCTGTTGGTGCAGCATTATTAACTACAGAAGGTGAGATTTATTATGGTGCTAATATTGAAAACGCTTCTTATGGATTAACAATGTGTGCTGAAAGAAATGCGATTTATAATGCTTATTGTCATGGAGTAACTCAAGATGATATTGAAGCATTAGCGATTGTTGCGGATACTGATTTACCAGTTTCACCATGTGGAGCATGTCGCCAAGTTTTAAGCGAATTATTCCCACATGATAAAAAGATTTATTTAGCTAATTTAAAAGGTGATATCAAAGAAACAACTGTTGATGAACTTTTGCCTTACTCTTTTGATAGTGAAGATTTATGAAAAGTGGATTTGTATCATTAGTTGGTAGATCAAATGTTGGTAAATCTACCATTTTAAACGCGATTATTGGTAAGAAAATTTCAATTGTTACTCCGAAAAAGCAAACTACCAGAAATTCTATTCAAGGAATATATAACGACGAAGATTCACAAATTGTATTTGTAGATACTCCTGGTATCCATAAACCAATCAATGAACTTGGTCAAAAAATGGATAAAGCAAGCTATTCAGCAATTAGAGATTGCGATTTAGCTGTTTTAGTAGTTGATGCTAGTCGAAATTTTGGAGAAGGCGACCAATTTTTATTTGACCATTTAAAGTTTGATTGCAAGTTAATTATCGCCTTTAACAAAATTGATTTAACAAACATTGAATTAATTACAAAATTAAAATCAATGTATCAAGAACACTATAATCCAGTTGCAATTGTGGAATTAAGTGCGATTGAAAAATTTGGTTTAGACGACTTAATCAAAGCTATCAAAAACAATTTAGAAGAAGGACCACAATATTATGATTTAGAGATGGTCACAAATATGGATATCAAGTTCCGTGTACAAGAAATTATCCGTGAGAAAATGCTTTTAATCTTAAAAGAAGAAGTTCCTCATTCGGTTGCAGTTATTTGTAACGATATACTAAGTGACGTTACTCCAATGGAAGTTTATGCCAAGATTATTGTTGAAAGAGATAGTCAAAAAGGCATTGTAATTGGAGCTAAAGGTAAGATGATTAAACGCATTGGAACATTAGCAAGAAAAGATATCGAGCAATTGGTCGGAAGACACATAAATTTGCAATTAATGGTCCAGGTAGTAGAAAATTGGCGTAATTCTAGTAGATTTCTAGTAGATAATTTGTAGTAATTTTTACAGAATGGATATAAAAAAAGGTATTATAATAAGCACATCACCATACAAAGATAAGAATTTAATTTGTAATTTATTGTTAGAAAACGAGATTATTTCTTTTGAGGTAATTTCGTATTTTAATAGCAAAAAAGGTTTTACAAATAATATTCAAATTTTAAATTATGGCGAATTTGAACTGTATAAAGGACCAACTTCTTATTACAAATTAAAAAGCTGTAAAATCGAAAAATCTTTATATAGTAATATTTTCGAAAACAAAGATAACTTGATTTCGTACGAATATATAAAAGAAATAGTTACGAAAGTCCCACCAATAGATGAATACTTTAAATACTTTAAACTGATTAATCTAACTACCGAAAAGTTGATTAATGATTCAAAAAATAGAATTGAATATTTAACTTTATTTATATCTTTTTATTTAAGATTTATTGGCTATTCAATAAGCAATGTTCTCGAACTAGAAATTAATAAGGCTATACAAGAATATACAAAAAAATGTGGAGAAGTAGTTACTATAAATAGTTCCATTTATAATCAGTTTTCATCTTTATATAATTCTTTATTTAATAAGCGTTATTTAGAAGCTTTTGAAACTGTTTCTAAGTGCGATGATAAATTTGTTTCTTTAGTTTTTAGACAAATTTCTTTAATTTTTAGCAGTTTATCAAATATTACGATAAATAGTTTAAACTTTTTTTAAAAATACACTCATAGTAGGTTGACAAGATGTTTAATAATTTAGATAATTTTTGTCGTGAGGTTGATGAATAATGGATAATAAATTTGATAAAGTTGTAACACATTTACAAACAACAGGATATGTTTTCCAAGGCTCCCAAATTTATGGGGGTTTATCTAATACATGGGACTATGGTCCACTTGGAAGTGAACTTAAAAACAATTTGCAACAATTATGGTGGAAAAAGTTTGTTAGCGAATCTCCAACAAACGTTGGAATTGATGCTGCTATTTTAATGAACCCAAAAGTTTGGGAAGCAACAGGGCACGTTACAACCTTTAACGATCCTTTAATAGATTGTAAAGAATGTCACGGTCGTTTTAGAGCAGATGATTTAGTTAAAGAACAATATCCAGATGTTGATGTCAATGGCATGGATCCAAAGGCTTTATCTGAATTTATTAAAACTCATCCTTTAAAATGCCCTCAATGTGGCAAATCCAATTTTACTGATGTTAGACAATTCAATATGATGTTTAAAACTCATATTGGTGTAACAGATGATTCAAAGAGTGTAGTTTATTTACGTCCTGAAACCGCTCAAGGCGTTTTTGCAAACTTCAAAAACGTTCAAAGAGCTACAAGGAGAAAACTTCCTCTTGGAATCGCAAATGTTGGTAAATCATTTAGAAATGAAATTACTCCAGGGAACTTTATTTTTAGAACAAGAGAATTCACTCAAATGGAACTAGAATTTTTCTGTAAGCCAGGAACAGATTTAGAATGGTTTAAATATTGGAAAGATTTTTCAATTAAGTTCGTTGAATCTTTAGGTGTTAAAGAAGAAAATTTAAGATTTAGAGATCACGAGCCTGAAGAATTAGCTTTCTATTCTAAAGCAACAACTGATATTGAATATAAAGTTCCATTTGCTTGGGGTGAAATTTGGGGTATTGCCGATAGAACAGACTACGATTTAAAACGTCACCAAACATATAGTGGTGAAAGTTTAGATTTTCTTGACCCTGAAAGAAACGAAAAATACGTTCCATATTGTATCGAACCTTCTCTTGGCTTAGATCGTTTATTCTTAATGATTGTTACTGATAGTTATGATGAAGAAACTTTAGAAAATGGTGAAATTAGAAAAATTATGCATTTAAAACCATTCTTAGCGCCATATAAAGCAGCAATACTTCCTTTAAGTAAACAACTTAATGATAAGGCAAAAGAAGTTTTTGATAGTTTAATTCCTTATATCAATGTTACTTTTGATACAACAGGTAGTATTGGTAAAAGATATAGAAGAAATGATGAAATAGGCACACCTTATTGTGTAACTATCGATTTCGATACTCTTAGCGATGGCTGTGTTACAGTCAGAGAAAGAGACTCCATGAAACAAGAAAGGATTAAAATAGAAGATCTTAGAAATTATCTCTTAGATAGAACTTTTTATAAATGAGCGGCGGATTATTTGATTTAGCAAACGACATATTAAGAAATACCGATATAGTGGAAGTAATTTCCCACTATATTAAAGTAGAGAAAAAGGGTAGAAATTATACATCTCTTTGTCCTTTTCATGACGACAAATCACTAGGTAATTTCTATATAAGTAGAGAAAAGGGTATTTTTAAATGCTTTGCTTGTCAAGCTGGAGGTAACGCCATTAACTTTGTTCAAAGAATGGAACGTTGCTCCTATCAAGAAGCTATTTTAAAAACAGCCGAAATTATTGGTTATCGAGATACTAGATTATTAAGTTATCAAGTAGTAGATAACGTTGATCCTGAAACAAGAGAAATTCAAAACTGTCTAAAAGAAATTGAATCTTTTTATGAAAATAGTTTATTTTTAAGCGAAAATGGTAAAGATGCTCTTGAATATCTTCACAATCGTGGTTTAACAGATGATGTTATTAAAACATTTAAAATTGGTTATGCTCAAAGTAAAGGCGAAAACATTATTGAATTTTTAAAATCAAAGAATTATTCAATAAAAACAATCGCGGATACTGGAATCATACATTTAGAAAATACTCCTTATAGAGATTTGAATGCTGGTCGTATTACTTTTGCGATTACTGATAGAAATAATCAAGTAGTAGGATTTAGTTGTCGTAAGTTTAGAGAAGACGATAACTCAGCAGCAAAGTATATAAATACGTCATCCACGAAATTATTTAACAAGGGAAACTTACTTTATAATTACTACAATGCATTAGGTGAAGCCAAAAAGGTTGGTTATGTTTATCTTCTTGAAGGTTTCATGGATGTCATTGCATGTTATAGAGTCGGCATTAAATCAGCTATTGGTTTAATGGGAACCGCATTAACGAAAGATAACTTACAGGGCTTAAGATATTTAAACTGTGAAATTCGACTTTGTCTTGACCTTGATGGCCCTGGTCAATCAAATATGCTTAAAATTGCAGATATCTTAAGTGAAGCAAATATTAATTTTAAATTAGTTAACAATATTGTCGATTTTAAAGAAAAAGATACTGATGAAATTTTGAAAAAATATGGCGATATTAAACTTAAAGAATATCTTTCAAATTTAGTTTCTAAAGGAGAGTGGTTATTAAATTATTATAAAAAAGAACTTAATTTAACAACACTTGATGGCAAGAAAAAAATAGTTAATTATTTGATGCCATTTCTATCAACTTTGAAAGATAACCTTGAGATTGATTATTATATTAATCAATTAGTTAATATATCTGGTTATAGTTACGACACGGTTTATAAAGCTTTAAAAAGGTATATTAAGCAACTTGATAAAAAAGATAAAGAAGCGTTCGATTCATTAAGCGCAGTCGAAAAAAGTGAATCACAAAAAATGCTTAGTAGACTTCAACTTGCCGAAAAACAAGTCTTACGTTATATGTTAGATAGCAAAGATGTAGTTGAAAAGTACGATTTAAAACTAGGATATTTCTCAACGCCAATTTATAGAGAAATAGCAAATGTGATCAGTGAATATATTACCCATTTAAACAGCGAAAGAGACTATGACGTTAAAAATTTAATGGCATTTATCTCTAGCGAGGAATACGGTAATAAAAACAAAGAAAAAATACTTTCTCAAATTACTGATATCGCTTTGGAAGGATTTGAAATTCCTCCTTATAGTGACGAGCAATTTAATGATTTAATTGCAACAATCAATAAAGAGAGAGTAGAAAATCAGACACTTGATGTCTATAAAAATTCAACATTAAATAAAACAGAACAAGAAAAAGCTGAATATGCTTATACTTGTATTGCTAAATTAAAATCTTTAATTGAAGAAGAAGACAAAAAAAGGAGGTCTTAACATGGAAAGAAAAACTAAGAAAAGCACAAAAACTGAAGCAGTAAAACTTAAAAAAGTTCAAGAAGATGAAGAAATAAGTTTAGATGACTACACTCCAACAGATGATCACGACGATATGATGACTCTTGATCAAATCGTTAAGAAATTTGAGGAAGAAAACAAAAATACAAAGTTTATTGATCAAGACCAATTTTTTGATGAAACTTCTTATTTAGATTTGACAGATAAAGATTATGAAAAAGTTTTTGAACACTTCAAGAGCTTAGGTTTTGAAGTTGCAGGCAGCAAAGACGATGATTTTGATAATGCTGACATGCCAGAAGATTTTAACGAAGAAGATCTTGAAAATGATGATGATTTCGATGATTTTGATAACGAAGAGCAAAACGCCGAAAGTAGTCTCGATATCAATAATTTAGATAACCTTGATTCTAGTGAAGTTAAAGTTAACGATAGTGTCAAACAATATTTAAAAGAAATTGGACGTGTTCCTTTACTTAAACCAAAAGAAGAAACTGAACTCGCAAAAAGAATTGTTGCTGGAGACAAAAGAGCAAAGGATCAATTAATCAACGCAAATCTCAGACTTGTTGTTTCTATCGCAAAGCATTATATCGGTAGAGGTATGCAATTCCTTGACTTAATCTCTGAAGGTAATTTAGGTCTTATTAAAGCAGTTGAAAAATTCGACTATAAAAAAGGATTTAAATTTTCAACTTATGCAACTTGGTGGATTAGACAAGCTATTACAAGAGCTATTGCTGACCAAGCAAGAACAATCAGAATTCCAGTTCATATGGTCGAAACCATCAATAAAATCACAAGAGTTCAAAGACAACTTGTCCAAGAATTAGGAAGAGAGCCAACAGCTGAAGAAATCTCTAAGAAAATGGACGGAGCATTAACTCCAGATAGAATTAGAGAAATTACAACACTTGCTTTAGAGCCAGTTTCTCTAGAAAGTCCAATTGGTGAAGAAGATGATAGCCATTTAGGTGACTTTGTCGAAGATAAAGAAAGTGTTTCACCAACTGAATTCACAAGAAAATCAATGAACCGTGACGCATTATTCTCAGTTATGAATGATTTAACAGATCGTGAAGAAAGAGTTTTACGTTTAAGATACGGTTTGGATGATAATAGACCAAGAACTCTCGAAGAAGTTGGTAAAGAATTTGGTGTTACAAGAGAAAGAATTAGACAAATCGAAGCTAAGGCTATTCGTAAATTAAGACATCCAACAAGAACAAAGAAACTTGACGATTTACATTAATCGATATGATTTCATCTCGTTTAACAAAAATTGCTGAGTTAATTAATGATGACCATGATGTCGCTGATATTGGAAGCGACCATGGTCTTCTTTTAATTCTTTTAAATAATAGAAAATTTCCTAAAAAAGTTTTAGGTGTCGAAAATAAGGTTGGCCCATACAAAAACTTAGAAAAAACGGTTTTAAGTATTAATAATCCTAATTTTAGTTCTAATCTTTCAAGTGGCCTAAAAAAAGTTGATATCAATTATCAAACGATTGTAATTGCTGGAATGGGATTTGCAACAATTAAAGAAATCGTTTTAGATGATATTAAAAAAGGTCATAAAAGAGAAACTTTTATTATTGATTGTCATACTAATCAAAATGAAGTACGTTCTTTTTTCTATGAACTTGGTTATAAAATTGAAAATGAAGTGCTCATTTACGAAGACAAAATTTATTATGACATCATTAAGTTTG
The DNA here is from genome assembly GCA_944336335.1 of uncultured Bacilli bacterium. Lineage (GTDB taxonomy): Bacteria > Bacillota_I > Bacilli_A > RFN20 > CAG-826 > Onthovivens. The sequence continues at coordinate 42,328 of CALVLC010000006.1, forward strand.
TGCTAAACAATGATAATACTGTTTATTCAAATCTAGAATTAACTTATGGACCTTACAATATTAAAAGAAAAAATGATGTCTTTTTGAAAATGTGTTCTGAAAAAATAGAGAAATTAGAAAATATTTTTAAACTTGTTACAGATGATAGAAAAAGAACTAATTTGCTTAACGAAATTTCAATTTTAAAGGAGTTTATCCATGAAAACTAAAATTCTTCTTAAAAAACTAGCTAAAAATTTTCCAAAATCACTCGCTGAAAGTTATGACCACGTTGGATTACAATGTGGAAAAATAAAAGAAGAAACTAATACGGTTTTACTTTGCTTAGATTATGATGAAAAAGTCTATCAATATATCGTCGATAATAATTTATCAGACAAAATTGATATGATTATTTCTCATCATCCTTTTATTTTTGGAACAAGAGCAAAAGTTTTAAAAAGAGATCCATTAAAAAAGGAACTTTTCGATAAGACATTAGAATTAAACATTCCTGTATATAGTTACCACACTAATTTTGATGGCGGAAAAGAAGGAATGAATGACGCTTTAACTCGTGAACTCGAATTAGAAAACATAGTTAGCTTAGAAACTGAGCCAATGGCAAGAGGCGGAACTCTTAAAAATGAAATGGAGATTCATGATTTTGCTAAATATGCTATGAAAAAATTAAATGTTAACTATGGATTATTAATTAACGAAGGAAAAAGCAAAATTAAAAAAGTAGCTATCATCGGCGGTGGCGGATGGAGTAGCTACTTAAATGCAATGAATGAAGGTTATGATATTTATATTAGTGGTGATATTCCACATCATGGAAGACGAGGAGTAGTCGCTAATAAATTCAATTATCTAGATTTGCCACATGAAATTGAAAAGATTTTCATGAAGCAATTCAAGAAAGTTTTATTATCTATAGATTCTGAATTACAGATTTTGACGATCGATCAAGAAGATCTCCCTGAATTCCTTTATATCTAAAATAATTTACAATTGCTTCAATATTACCACGAGATATACTTCCATCAGAGATTAAGTATATCTTTTTATTACTATCAATTTTTAAGCGAATTGCTTCTTGAACGCTTGAAATTGCGGCATATAGTATATTTTTAGTATTTAAGTGGTAGTATTCTTCTAAATATTTATCTGATTTTTTAGTAGTGCTAACTATAAGCAAAACATCACCATCTTGTAACTTTTCAAGAAGTGTTTTCTTCTTTTCATAGTTTTCATCACTAATTTCATGATTAATAGTAGCTTTTGGCAAATAGTTTCTAATTTTATGAAGAGCAAGTGATAAAGTATCGTTTGCAATTTCACTTTGGTAAATTATTTGAGTAGACTTTTTATCATATTTTTTATTTAAAGCGACATTATTAGATGGACTATCTGTAGAAAGATCATAGAATAAGAAGTTGTGGTTAGTTGCACCAGCTAAATAATTTTCTTCGATTGTATTTAAATTTCCGACAAAAATTACCTTGTGACCAAATCTAGCTTTCTTAATCAAATTTCTTCTTTCTATTGTTAAAGGAGAAGTTGCATCAAAATAAGTAATTTTTCTTTTCTTCATAAGCTTAAATAAATTATCTTCAGTGCCATAAGGAGAAGTGATGACTATTGTATCATCATCAACATTTCTTAGATAATCTTCAAATCCTTCATAAGGAATGTCGATAATGCTTATTTTAAGTTTATTAAGTTCAACTTTTACTTGTTCGCCATTTAAAAGGCCACCAAGTAAGACAATTTCCGATCTTGGAAATGAAAAACGAGCTTTATTTGCTATTTCTAACAAGTTACCTAATGTTTTAGAATAACCACATGGTTCAATAATTTCGATATTCATGGAAATATTTTAACATTTATAATGAAAAAATGGCATAAATTATATAAAATTACGTCATGCAATTTAAATCTTTTAATATAAAAACAGAACTTATTAGTGTTTTAGAAAAATTAGGCTATACAAATTTAACAAAAATTCAAGAAATCGTTATTCCAAAAGCTTTAAAAGGCGAAAATATTATCGCTAAAAGTGAAACCGGAAGTGGAAAAACTCATTCTTTTTTAGTTCCAATTATTAATAACGTCATTCCTGAGAGCAAAATACAAGCAATTATTGTTTCACCAACTAAAGAATTAGCAAAACAAACATATGATTTTGCTATGCAAATTTTAAATAATGACAATTTTAATTCCATAAAATGTAAATTATTTTCTGGTGGCGAAGATAATTTAAAGGATATTAAATCTTTTAGCAATGGTACCGATATTGTTATTGCAACTCCAGGTAAACTAAATTCTTTACTAAATCTTAAAGATTTAGATTTAAGTAGTTTAAAAACAATAGTGCTTGATGAAGCTGATATGCTTATAGATCGTACTTTCATTGACGATATTGATAAAATTTTTGCAAAAATTGATAAAAGTAATGTTCAAATTGAAGTTTTCAGTGCAACAATTTCAACAAATGTTAACGACTTCTTAAGAAAATATATTTCACCTGATTATTTATTAACTGCAAGTGAAGAGAGCAAAGCATCAAAAACTGTTACTCATTATTTTATTAATACTAAACATCAAGATAAATTTGAACTTTTGCTTAAATTTATTGAAGTTAAAAACCCTTATCTATGTTTTATTTTTGGAAATTCAAAAACTGAAGCCAAGAAAATCTATGAATTTTTGTCTGAACACAAATTTAGATGTGGGTTAATTAGCGGTGAACTCGAAAAAAGAGAAAGAAAATCAATGCTTAGAAGAATCAAGAATGACGAATTCCGAATTGTTGTTTGTACTGATTTAGCAAGTCGTGGCATTGATATTGATGATGTAAGTGATGTTTTAAATTTCAATATTCCTAATAATCTTGAATATTACTATCACCGTGCCGGAAGAACAGGACGAATTGGTAAAAGTGGTAATTGCTATTCTTTTTATGATAATGACACCTTGACATTACCATTAAAACTCTTAAAAGAAGGATTAGATGTTCAATATTTGAAATTTAATAATGGTGAATTAGTTAATGATATACCATTAGACAAAAAGAAATCTTTTATCAAAAAGAGCAAATCTAATAATGAACTTGAAAAAGAAATCAAGAAAGCAAAGCATATGGCTATGTCGAAAAATGTAAAACCTGGCTATAAGAAAAAAGTTAAAAACGCTATTGATAAAGTTAAAAGAAAACATAGAAGAGAAGTGATAAGAAAAGATATTAGAAGACAAAGAGTAGAACGATATAAAAGAGAAGCAAGCCAGGAATAATATATGGCAAGGCTCATTGGTTTATATGAGCAAAACGAATCACATAGACTATTCAAATCTATTCTAACCGATACAAAATTTTTCGATTTAAACTACATTTGTTTTAGTTCTGAAAAACAATCAAATTTTGCAAGAAATAGAACGTATCGAATATTAAAACAAAGACAATTTATCGATAATCTTTTAAGAACACACTTTAAATTAGACCAAATATTTATTAATTGTGATGGTTTAATTGATTTTATACAAAAAAATGATATTTTTAACAAGTTTAGTAGTAAAACAGTAGTTTATAAGTATATAAATAGTATATATAAAGTAGTTTTTAATTACTTAATATCTGGAAAATTAAGTAAAATCGACTATTTATTATCCCTGTTAAAAGCAGCAAGCATTAAATTAGGACTATCATTTGATGACAAAAATATTTTTATATCCACCTCACCAAATTCTTGTTTAAACGATACTGAAATAAGCATTATTAGAGATGATTTTCAAAAATTAAAAATATCAATTAATCGTTTTTTAGAATTAGATTTCTCTTTATTTAAAAGAGAGAATTTTGACATAAATTCTCTCAATAAAATTCTAGTGAATGATAATTGTAAATTTGTAGTTTTAAAAAATATAAATATCATAAATCACATACATGAAAGACCATACAAAAGAAATGAGAAGGAGTTCATATCAAACTTATGTAAATTTTTAAATTTTGGCTTAATTAAAAACGTTCCTTTATTTCTTGAATGCCCTAGAAATAGATCGTTGAAGTTATATTGTTTATTAGCTCAGATTCTTAAAGAAGATGAAGTTAAAGAGTCTGATATTAATCAAATACTAGAGATTATCGATGATTGAGAATAATTCGTTCAATACATTTTCTTGCGTGACAGTTTTAATGACTTTGCCATTTGAAAAAATTTGAAATAACCCATTGCCACCAGCTATTCCGATATCTGCACTTTTGCCTTCTCCAATGCCATTCACAATACATCCCATAACAGCAACTGTGATGTATTTTTTATTTTTAATTAAATAATCCAAAATTTGATCAGCTATTAAAGCCGTATCTTTTACCATACAACGTCCACAAGTTGGACAAGTAATGATAGTAGGATAATTAGGGTATAAGCCTAAATCGTGAAGTAGTCTTACACATGTTTTTATTTCTTTTTGAGGGTTATGAGTTAAAGAAATACGCATAGTAGAGCCAATTCCGTCTAAAATTAAAGGTGAAAGAGCGCTTACAGATCTAATTATTCCAATTTCATCATATCCACTTTCTGTTACGCCAATATGAAGTGGATATTTTGTGCGCTCAGCCATCAATCTATAAGTTTTGATTGTCAGGAGTGCATTTGAAGCTTTAACACTAATAACAAGCTTTTTAAAACCATAATCTTCGAATTTTTTAATATATCTTTCGGCGCTTAAAACAAGTTTTTCTTCCTCTTTTAAATCAGCATCAATTAAGTCTTTTTCGAGTGAGCCTTTATTAACACCAATTCGCATTGCTATATCATATTTTTTAGCGACATTAATCAATTCTTTTAGTTTTTCATCGCCTCCGATATTTCCTGGATTAATTCGAATTTTATCAGCTCCATTTTCAATAGCAAGTATACCTAATTTGTAATCAAAATGAATATCAGCAACAATTGGAACTGATGTTCTTTTTTTGATTTCTTTTATTGCGAGAGCATCGTCTCTATCAAGAATACTTACACGCATAATTTGAGCACCTAAAGCAGTGCACTCATTAATTTCTTTACATACTTCATCAATTCTTGATGTTTTTACATCACACATCGATTGAATTACAATTGAATTGTTCCCGCCAACTTGAATATTACCAACTTTAACTGGTATTGTTTGTTCTCTTTTGTTCATACAATAATTATAAATCATTGAATGACTCTGAAAATAAAAAAGCATTTCATGTCGCTAATTTAATCTCCTTAAATTGATATCAGATAAGATTAACTATCAAAAATGCAAAAAAGATAGAAAGCAATGAGCAAATATGATAAAATCACGTATGCATTAACGAAAGGAGTTTATTATGCGTGATAACATTATTTTAAAATGTACAGTTTGTGGTGAAGAACAATACATTACTTCAAAAAATAAGAAAAACAATCCTGATAGAATCGAAAAGAAAAAATATTGCCCACATTGCCAAAAAGTACAAGTTTTCAAAGAAAAGAAATAAGCTAATCTATGATTAAAACTTTTCGATTTGATACTGATAGAAAAGAATTTAGCGCCAACACATATGTAGTTGGTGAAAAAGGTGGTAGATGTGTTGTTATAGATTTAGGTTCAACACAAGATAGAGTAATTGAATTCATCAAAGAAAACTTTACATCTTGTTCTGGAATTTTATTAACACACGGACATTATGACCATATCAGAGGAATCAAAAAGTTTTTAAACACTTTTTCTTGTACAATATTCGTTCATCAAGACGATCAAGAACTTTTAGAAGATTCAAGACTTAATTTATCTCATTTTCAACCAGAAGAAGATAACATTTCATTAAAATTGAATAATATCTATCTTCTAGATGATGAAGACGAAATTGACTTTAAAAATGGTTATATATTTAAAGTCATCGCAACACCATTCCATACAAATGGTAGTATTTGCTTCTTATGTGATAAAGAAAACGCTATATTTACTGGTGATACTTTATTTAAAGGTTCAATTGGTAGAACTGATCTTCCAAAAGGAAACGAAAGATTAATTGAACCATCTTTAACTAAATTATTAACCCTAAAAGATGATTTAAAGGTCTATCCAGGTCATGGTGATGAATCTACACTTAAAAAGGAAAAAGAAACAAACCCATATTTAATTAATATAGAAAGGAAATAAATATGAACGTTACAGAATTAAGACCAGGTAACTATTTCGAAGATGATGGCAATTTATATTATGTCATTGACATTTTATTAAATAAAACAGCCATGAGAAAAATGGTTGCAAAAGTAAAAGTTAAAAACGTTAGAACTGGTGCAATTACAGAATTAAGTGCAAACAGTGGTTATCAAGTCGAAACAGTTAGATTAGACAAGAAAAAAATGAATTATCTTTATGATAATGGTGATTTCCTTGTTTTCATGGACAATGAAACTTATGAACAAGTTGAAATTCCAAAGACAAGACTTGAATGGGAAATTAAATTCTTAAAAGAAAATCAAGAAGTTGAAATTACTTCTTATGAAGATGAAATTTTAGGAATTAACCTTCCAGCAAAAGTTACATTAAAGATCACACACTGTGAACCAGCTGTTAGAGGCGATACTGTCAACAAAGCAATGAAAGATGCAACAGTAGAAACAGGTCTTAAGATTAGAGTTCCTTTATTCATCAATGAAGGCGACGATGTCTTAGTTAGAACTGATACTGGCGATTACGATGGCAGAGCTTAATCAGGTAAGTTAAAATGGTTGAAGGCTGGTTAGTTGCCATTTATTGTATTCTTTGTGTTTTAGTAGGACTAGTGGGCGGATACTTCTTAGCTCGTTATATCTTCAAAAAACAACTTGAGAAAAACCCACCTATTAATGAGAATATGATTCGTGCTATGTATATGCAAATGGGTAGAAAACCTAGCGAAGCACAAATTAGACAAATCATGAACTCAGTCAATAAGCAAAAGAAGTAATAAAATTCAAAAGTCAATTAAAAACGCGATAACAATCGCGTTTTTTTATTGTGTGGATAAAATTTTTAAAATTATACACATGTACTAGAAATCTACTAATTATTTACTAACTTGTTATTTCATCCAGCTAATTTTATTTTCTTCGCCTTTTTTGAGTTTGATTAAATTTGATCTATGTTTATAAACTAATAAAGCATAACCCAAGGTAAAAACTATTGGCATATAAATCGATACATGAGGGCCAAATTCAGAGAACATTAGATATCCTGAAATAGTAGGCCCACATGTTGCATAGATAATATAAACAATCCAAGAAAATACAGTAATGCAACCAGTTGTAATAATTGAAGTTATAGAAACAACTTTAGTTTTCTTTAAAGTAATAAAGAATATTGTAGCAAAGATAGGAATAGCAGTCCAAGATATTGCAAGAATCAAACCAGCAAATGAAGAAACAATTTTTCCACCTTTAAATTTTAAGAAGCAACTATAAGCATGACCAATCATACATCCTAAAGCAACTAAATAATAAGTAAGTTCGGCTAATGTGTTTCCTTGACCAAAAGCGTTATATGTACGGTCATCACCAAGCATAATGTTAACCGCAGGTTCAAAATAAGTAAAAAGAGCGAAGATTGCTAAAACTGGAATTATAACTTTGAAGAAGTCAAGCGCCATAGTTGCAACGCCAGCACCTTTAGATATTGAACGACCAACATTAGTTCCGCCAGGATTATGACTTCCATAATCTCTAGGATCCTTATGATAGAACAAACGACTGATAATTACGCTATTAGGTATACTTCCAAATAAATATCCAAGTAACAAGCAACCTATTAATATTAAAATTTGATACAAAATATTCATGTTCATATTTTACTACAAGGATATTTAAATTTGTTAAAGTCTTTAAATGTAAGCGGTTGCAATGCTAAATATATTATTTTGTCACTTTGTTAACTAAAGATAATTTTTAATGAAATTGACCCATTTTTTTGATACAATTTAGAAGTTAATTATGAGTAATTATGATGCAAGCAATATTGAATTATTATCTGGTCTTGAAGGTGTAAGAAAAAGACCAGCCATGTATATTGGCAGCACCAATAGCATGGGTTTACACCATTTAGTTTGGGAAATTGTCGATAATGCCGTCGACGAAGCTTTAAACGGCTTTGGAAACAAGATAACTGTCACTTTACATAAGGATGGATCATGTTCTGTTCAAGATGAAGGAAGAGGCATTCCTTGTGATATTCATAAGCAAACAAAGCTCCCAGCTATTCAATTAATTTTCTCCACCTTACATAGTGGTGGTAAATTTAATGATCAAGCCTATAAATCTTCAGCTGGTTTACATGGTGTTGGTAGTAGTGTCACTAACGCGCTTAGTGTTTTTTGTGATATTACAGTTTTCAAAGATAACAAAATTCACCACATTCGTTTTGAGAATGGTGGAAAATTAAAACAACCACTTGAAATTTTAGGTAATACCATGAAACATGGTACTCTTGTTACCTTTAAACCAGATCCTGAAATTTTCTCAACTGTTGAATTTAATTACGATAGAATCGCGTCTCATTTACAAGAAAGCGCATTCCTTTTAAAGAAAGTTAGATTTGTTTTAATTGACGAACGTAGTGGTAATAAAGATGAATTCTATTATGAAAACGGCTTAAAAGAATACGTTGAAGAAATGAATCAAAACAAGACTCCAATTGGACCTGTTGTTGATTTTAGCGAAGATTCTAATAACATTTATGCCGAAATCGCAATTCAATATTGCTATAACGATTACAATGAAACAATTAGAAGCTATGTAAATAACGTTCATACTGCAGACGGCGGTACTCATGAAGTTGGTTTTAAAACTGGTATTACAAGAGCAGTTAATGAATATGCTGAAAACAATAGCTTATTAAGAAGCAAAACAAAATTAGATGGAAGCGATATTAGAGAAGGATTAACAGCTGTTATTTCTTTAAGACTTCCTGAATCTATTCTTGAATTTGAAGGACAAACAAAAGGTAAATTAGGAACCCAACTTGCTCAAAATTTCGTTTCTAACCTTGTTTATACTAAATTCTCATATTATTTAAACGAAAATAAAGAATTTGCAGTACGTCTTGTTAAAAAATGTCAAGATTCCATGAATGCTCGTCTTGCTGCAAGAAAAGCAAAAGATGAAGCTCGTACTAAGAAAAAGAGCAAAGATTCAATCATTTTAAGTGATAAATTAACTCCAGCTCAAAGTAAAGATTATGATAAAAACGAATTATTCATCGTTGAAGGTGATTCCGCTGGTGGAAGTGCTAAAAAAGGAAGAGATCCTAAATTCCAAGCAATTTTACCTTTAAGAGGAAAGCCATTAAATACTGATAGTTTGACAATGGAAAAGATTGTTCAAAACCAAGAATTTGCCACAATCATCAATACAATTGGGGCTGGTGTTGGACAAAATTTTGATGTTAGCGAATCTCATTATGGAAAAATCATCATCATGAGTGATGCTGATACTGATGGTGCCCATATTCAAACTCTTCTTTTAACTTTCTTCTATAACAATATGAGATCTTTAATTACAGAAGGCAAAGTTTATATTGCTGTTCCACCTTTATATAGAATTTATAAAACGGATAGTAAAGGTAAAACAACTGAAACTTATGCTTGGGACGACAAAGGTTTAGAAGAAGGCAAGAAGAAAATCGGTGCTGGTTACAAAGTTTCACGTTACAAAGGTTTGGGCGAAATGAGTCCTAAACAACTTAAAGATACTACCATGGATCCTAAAAACAGACTTTTAATCCAAGTAAATATTGGCGATCCTTTATCAGTTGAAAATAAAGTTGCTGTTTTAATGGGTAAAGATGCTGATAAACGTAAGAAATGGCTTGAACAAAACGTAGATTTCAATGAAGAAGATAGCTTCATCAAGGAGGTTAGACATTAATATGGCTAAAAAAATACAAGAAGAATTAGCTCCAGAAAATATTAGTGTTGAATCTCTTGATTCAATCATGGGCGATAAATATGCTGTTTATGCAAAATATGTTATCCAAGATCGTGCAATTCCAGATGTTAGAGATGGTTTAAAACCTGTTCAAAGAAGAATTATCTATTCAATGTATCAATCTGGCAACACTTACGAAAAGCAAACTAGAAAGTGTGCTAAAATCGTTGGTGATGTCATGGGACGTTTTCACCCACATGGTGACTCATCAATTTATGATGCACTTGTAAGAATGTCTCAGCCATGGAAAATGTCTGAACCTTTAGTCGTTTTCCAAGGAAATAACGGATCTATTGATAACGACCCAGCAGCTGCTTACCGTTATACAGAAGCTAAACTTAATGAATTTAGTGAAAATTTAATTAACGATATTGATAAAAACACAGTCGACATGACTTTAAACTTTGATGATACAGAGTTTGAGCCTGTCGTTTTACCATGTCGTTTTCCAAATTTATATGTTAATGGTAGTGATGGTATCGCGGTTGCAATTGCAACTCAAATTCCACCTCATAACTTAGAGGAAATTTGCAATGCAGTTATTTATCGCATTCAACATCCAAATTGTAATTTAGATGAACTTTTAGAAATAGTTCAAGGACCTGATTTCCCAACAGGTGGTATCATTTATAAATCTCAAGGGATTCGTGATATTTACGAAACTGGTAGGGGAAAAATTGAAATTGCCTCTAAATTAACGGTTGATACATCAAACAAAAACTTTAACCAAATCATCATTAGTGAAATTCCATATGGTGTCGTTAAACAAAACCTTGTTTTTAGTATTGATAAAATTAAAAAATCACATGAAATCGATGGTATCAATGATGTAAAAGATCTTTCTACTGGTGATGATATTGAAATTGTTATCGAAACTAAAAAAGAAGTCGATCCTCAAATCATCATTGCTTATTTGATGAACAAAACCCAATTAAAGGTTTCTTATTCATCAAACATTGTCGCAATTTGTGATAAACATCCAAGAACTTTATCTTTAATTAATTATTT
>CALVLC010000007.1 GCA_944336335.1 uncultured Bacilli bacterium
GTTTAACAAAAGAGTTTGCTACCAAGTTATTAAATAAAGTTGGAAAAAGTGCAAAATTTAAAAAACAAACAAACAGAAAAGACAATTCAACTTGCGAATGTATTCAAACAGTCGATATTGGTGCTTATAATTCTTGTAAGTCATTTTGTCGATATTGCTATGCAAATTTTGACGAAAATAAAGTTAATGAAAATTCTAAATTACATAATGACGATTCATCTTTACTCGTAAGTGAAATTAAAAGTAGCGACATAATAAAAGAAAGATTGAACTAGTTAAAAATAAAAAAACTAGCCTTCTTTAATTGAAGACTAGATTTTATAAATTTCAATGTTTTTTTTCAAAAACCTTGCAAAACTCAATTATTTTTTCTAATAATGGATTTCAACATACATATAAATGTAATAAACAATAATGTTAAAAACAATAAAATTAGAAAACGCAAGTAGTGCAAAAGCTAATGAATATAAAGTGTTTAATGCTATAAGAACAACTCCAGTAGCAATCATTCCTAAGCAAATAAGCAACACAATTATTGAACCGATAAATGCGACTCGATTTATTGTCATGTTTTTTTCAAAGGCTAAATCGACGAGCATACAAGAATCTTTCTTTAGATTTTTGATGCTGACTACAAGAAGCAAAATACAAATTATAGTGCCTAGTGCACATCCAATTGGAGCTAAAACAAATTGATCATCATTGTAAATGATAGAAAATGCTAGCAAAACAACTGAAATGATAAAAGAAATGACATAAATAATTAAACTAGAAACTCTATAAATACGTAATCTCATAATTATTTAGTCAAGAAAAGAGGTTCGTCAACTTCAATTGTGTGATTAACGATTTCAAATTCTTTGCCACTTAATATATCTTTATATTTACCATCAAGTAATTCGTTGTCGCTAATGATTTCCTTTTTACCTGTTAACGAGAATAAACCATAAGTGAAAGTTCCATCTTTAAAATTGTTTCTTAAAGCAAGATTTTCGCCTTTTGTCAAAAGAATAGTTGTGTTATTTAAGTCGAGATTTGCAGGGTTTTTCTTATAATTAATAAGTTTTTTGATGAAGTTAAACCATTCATCGTCCATTTCCCAACTCATAACATCTTTATTAAATAAGGATTCAAGATGATCTGCTTTTGTTTCAAGTCCATTGTAAACAAACATAGGTCCGTTCATAAATGGAGAAAGTGATGCAAGATTTCTTAATAAAGTTTTGTCATGTGTAAATTCATAAATTCTTTTTTGATCATGATTTTCAAGTCCACGAATTCTTAATGCACTAGCTTGAGTCATGCTATCTTCAAGAACTAATGAAAATTTAAAATAATCTAACCAACGGACATCTCTTGTTTGAAGATAATTTCTTAAATTTTCGTATGAATCGTAAGGATATAAGACATCAAAACCAGTTTCAAAAAGTTCGCTATCAGCTAAACAGTTATAGTTTTGACTTCTTAATGAATTTACAAAACCTGGATGGACGCTTTCAGCAAGTAAAACAGTTTCAGGATATTTTTCATCAAGCATTTTTCTCATTTCGGTGAAAAATTCTTTACTAACTAAACTTGCGACATCAAATCTAAATCCATCAACTCCTAGAGAACAATAATATTCAATGACCGAAACTAAGTATTTGATTAAATCTTTGTTATTTGTATTTAAATCAAAAACATCACTCCAATCTTCAACTTTGTTTGAAATATTGCCTTTTTTATCATGAAACATCCATTCAGGATGATTTTCTTTAATCCAAGAATCACGGGAAGTGTGATTAAAGACCATGTCAATCATGATTTTCATACCTTTTTTGTGGGTTGCGGCAATTAATTCTTTGAAATCGTTTATATCACCGAGTTCAGGATTAATTTTTAAATAATCCTTGATTGAGTATGGAGAACCTAAAACTCCTTTTCTGTTGACTTCTCCGATTGGTGAAACAGGTAATAAATAAACGATATCTGTACCTAACGACTTTAAGTAATCTAATTTAGAGATTACTGCTTGAAATGTACCTTCCTTTGTGAAGTTTCTGGTGTACACTTGGTAAATAACCGAATTTTTTAAATAAGTTTTCATATTTTATATACTAATTAAATGAATTTATAAAATCAAATAGATAGGTTTCATAGTGTTGATTTTTCTTTTTGTCAGTAATTTTTTTTAATAAAATTAATAAAATTTTGTTCGCTTATTTTTTTCTTAAATTCGAAATGTTATTTTTAAAAATTCGATATAATCAATATTTTTAAAATTAGAAAATAAAATGGTAAAAATACGATAATAATCGAATAAATTTTAATTATATGTAAAATTTTAATCAAAAATCTCAAATTTTTCTTTTAATTTATGTTTTTATATGAAAGTTAACGATATTTATCAAGATTTTTGTGTTTGACACCTAATTTTCAACTAATTATAATGAAAGCGCTTACATAGATTTTATAAAAATTTTTAGGGTTATTTTATGGAAAGAAAAGCTGGAATTTTAATGCCAATCTTCTCGCTTTGGGGAGAATATGGAATCGGTACTTTAGGTAAATCTGCATATGAATTTGTAGATTTTCTGAATGATTCAGAATTAACAATTTGGCAAATTTTACCTTTAAACGTCACAAGTTTTGGCAATTCTCCATATCAATCTCCATCAAACTATGCTTTAAACTACAATCTTATTGATTTAGACGAGTTAATCGAAGAAAAGCTCTTAGAAAAAGAAGAAGTCCAAAATATTAAATGGGGAGGGCTAGAAACTAGAATAGATTACGGAGCAATCTTTAACAACAAATTAAATGTATTAAAAATTGCTTACGATAGATTTGATAAAAATAATAGTAACTTTAAAAAATTCGTTGAAGAAAATGTAAATTTTAACGATTTTAGTGTGTTTATGGTTATTAAAGAGCTTAATTCTTTAAAACCATGGTATGAATGGGACGCAAAATATCGTACTTTTTCACCATCACTCGAAAAAGAAATCAAAACTAAATATCACGATAGATATATGTTTTACATGTGGACTCAATATGTCTTTGTAAAACAATATAAAGTTTTAAAAGAATATGCAAATTCAAAAAGCATCAAAATCATGGGTGATTTACCAATTTATGTGGCTTATGATTCGGTTGAAGTTTGGAAATACCCATTTCTTTTTGATTTAGATAAAAACAACAGACCTAATAAAGTTGCTGGAGTACCACCAGATTGTTTTAGTGAAGACGGCCAACTTTGGGGTAATCCTTTATATAATTGGGCGTATCACAAGAAAACTAATTATAAATGGCGGAACGAAAGAATTAATAACGCATTAACTTATTTTGATTTAGTTAGAATTGATCATTTTAGAGGTTTTAGCAGATATTTTGCTATTCCTTATGGTGATAAAACAGCTAAAAATGGCGTTTGGGTTGATGGACCTGGATTTGATTTATTTAAAGATAAGCTAGATTATCCAATTGTAGCTGAAGACTTAGGCATGATTGATGACAAATTCTTAGAATTAATGAAACAAACTGGATACCCTGGTATGAAAATTGTTGATCAAGGTTTTGATACTCTTGATAAAGACAATATTTGGAGACCAAGTAATTATACTTATAATTTCTTCTCATATACCGCAACTCATGATTCAAAAACGAGCAGACAATTTATCGACGATTTAAACGATAAAGAAAAAGAGGTTTTCTTTAAAGTTATGGAAGAAGAATGTCAACATTTCCATGTTCCATTTACAAGAAAAATGAATCCTTATCAATTAACTTATGTACTTTGTGAATTAAATTTTGCATCAAAAGCTAGATGTGCAATTATTCCAATGATGGATTTATATGCAAAAGGAAAAGCTGCAAGACTTAATTTCCCTTCGACTTTATCAGATGATAACTGGTCTTGGAGGATGGATGAAAAAGAATTTAAAGATTTAAGAAGAGAAAAATCTGAAGTTCTTGTTAGATGGGTAGATAACTACCAAAGAAAATAGGTTTATTAAACTCGTATGAGTTAATAAAAATAAATTTTTAAAGTTTAATTTTATAGGAGGATATTAAAAAATATGAAAAAGGTTAAACTTTTAGGATTAGCCGCAGTTGCCTTAACAGCAGCAGCAGGCGCAGTCTCATGTGGTGGAAGTAGAGCAGACTTAATAGTCTGGGCACCTCAAGAACACCAAGCTTTATATCAACAATTTATTGAAGATTTTAAAAAGGCAAACCCTGAATATGCAGAAATGAATATTCAACTTGGTGTTTCTTCTGAAGCAGATGCTTACGGAAACGTCTCAAAATCTCCACAAGATGCAGCTGACGTTTACACATTCGCAAACGATCAACTTTATAATTTAATCAACATTGGTGCTCTTTCCGAAATCGGCGGAACATACAAAACTGATGTTGAAACAAAGAACTCTGAAGGTATTGTTAACGCTGCTAAACAAGGCGATAAATTATATGCTTTCCCAATTTCTTCAGATAACGGCTACTTCTTATATTTAAATAAGAGCATTGTCACTGAATACAATGAAAGTTCCACATTCTTTGATGTTTTAGATCAATGTGCAGCTAAAGATAAAAACTTTGGTGTCACAATGGGTGACTCATGGTATGGATACGGTTTCTTCTCTGGATTCGGTGCAAAATACGAAGTCGAATATAATGAAGATGGAACAGAAAAGTCAATTAAAACTGATTACAACGGTGAAAAAGGTTTAAAAACTGCTGAATTCTTAAATGATGTTGCTGGACATGAAGCTTTCCAATATCTTGATGGTGGCGCTTCCAAAGAAACAAGTGTTATTTTAAATAACTTTATTCAAGGTTCTTTACCAACAGAAGAAGATTTAGAAAAGAATCCTGATGCTAAACCTATTCCAAGTAGAGTTAACGAATTAGGTGCATTTATTGGTGGTACCTGGTTATATGATGCTGTTGCTTCTGATGCTAACTGGGGCAAAGAAAATACAGTTTGTACATATTTACCATTAATGGAAAAAGGCAATGCTGATACCAGAATGAGATCATTTATTGGTGGTAAAATGATTGGTGTTAATGGTTATGCACAAAATAAAGATTTAGCATATGATTTTGCAGCATTCATTTCTAACTATGATGCTCAAATGGCTAGATTTGAAGAATTAGGCATGGGTCCATCAAATCTTGAAGCTTTAGCTCAACCAGAAGTTGAAGATAACGTTGCTTTACAAGGTTTAGCTGCTCAAGTCGATAAAGCTGGTGATGCTCAAATTAACGTTCCAAGTACATTCTGGAATGCTTTACAAAACTTTGGTGTTTATGTTGGCTTTAATGAAGGTTACGGAACACGTACAACTGAAGAATTGCAAAATGCATTAAATACTTTAGTTAGTTCAATGACCACTTTAAAATAGTAAAAATAAATATTGAATGCGCTCTAATTTTATGAGCGCATTCAATTTATAAGGAGAATCAAAATGAATAGTGAATTAGCTTATTTAGGCCTATCACGACCACGTAGATTCCTTTTTAAAACGAAACATTTTTTCTCGACGTTACCAAGAAAATTTGCTAATTTTTTCAAAAATATTCCTGCAAAAACTATACCTTTTTTAAAAAAATTAGCTAAACCATTCGTGACGCTTTACGATGCGTTTGTTTATGGAGATTGGAAAACAAGGCTATCTTTTCTCTTTATGGGCTTTGGAATGATAGCACACAAACAAGTTTTAAAAGGATTGCTTTATTTACTTTTTGAGATAATTTTTATCTTATTTTTTGCTTTCTGGGGATGGAAATACATTTCTAAATTTGGAACCTTAGGAACTGTTGTTCAACAAGAAGTTATGGATCCACAAACTGGTATTTCTCATGTCATTGAGGGTGATAACTCAACATTGATTTTACTTTACGGTACCATTTGTATTATTGCTCTTATTGGTGCAGCGTATACTTGGTACAGTAGCATTAAACAATGTTACAATTTGCAACAAGTTTATAATGTTGATGGAAAAATTCGTAATTTTAAAGAAGATTTTAAATCATTAGCTGACAGACAATACTACAAAACTTTAATGAGTATTCCTGTGTTCGGCTTAGTTGCATTTACAATTATTCCTTTAATTTTCATGATTTTCGTTGCTTTTACAAACTGGGAAAAAGCGACAATGCCACCTGCAAATTTATTTACATGGGTTGGCTTTGCTAATTTTGATGCATTACTTGGAGGTGGCGGATTAGCTGAAAACGCTACATTCGCTTATACTTTCTCTGATGCACTTGTTTGGACACTTGTTTGGGCTGTATTTGCAACATTTACTAACTACTTTATTGGTATGCTCGTTGCAATTCTTATCAATAAAAAAGGCGTTAGGTGTAAAAAACTTTGGAGAACTGCATTAGTTACAACAATTGCTGTTCCTCAATTCGTTTCTCTCATGCTCATCTCACAAATGTACTCAAAAGAAGGTATCTTCAATGGTATTTTAGCTTTCTTCGGCACTGGACCACTTGAATATACAAAAAATGCTTTATGGGCAAAAATATTCGTTATTCTTATTAATATTTGGGTTGGTGTTCCTTATACAGTTTTATCTTGTACAGGTATTTTAATGAATATTCCAGGCGATCTTTATGAATCTGCTAAAATTGATGGCGCAAGTCCATTTAGAATGTATACAAATATTACATTACCTTACATGATGTTTGTTATGGGGCCTAGCCTGATATCGAGTTTTGTCGGTAATATAAATAACTTCAATGTTATATTCTTACTGACGGGTGGTGCACCAGTTAATATCAATAAATTCTTCGCTGGTGATACTGATTTGCTTGTTACTTGGTTATATAACCTCACTGTTAGCGAACAAAATTATAAGTACGCAGCTGTTATTGGTATTATCGTATTCGTAATTGTCGCTTTCTTCTCCTTGATTTTCTATTCAAGAAGTAAAGCTGTTAAGAATGAGGAGGATTTCCAATAATGTTATTTAGAAAGAATTACCACCTCACAAATAGAGTTTCTAATACTCAAAAAATTAAAAGAACAGTTGGCAATAGTATTGCTCATATTGTACTTACAATTATCTCTATTATTTGGGTTTTCCCATTTATATACTTAATTCTTCAATCATTAAGAGGCGAGAGTAATGGTGTTGTTAGTTATATAATTCCGCAAGAATGGACATTCAACAATTATATTTACCTTTTTGCATTTGAAGGACCAAACGCTTTCATGAAATGGTATTTGAATACTTTACTCATTGCTGTTGTTAGTTGTGTATTCCAAACCATCTTCACACTCATGACTGCATATTGTTTATCAAGAATGAGATTTAAAGGAAGACAAGGAATTATGAAAATAATTCTTATCGTTGGTATGTTCCCAAGCTTCCTTTCGATGGTCGCTATTTATCAAATCTTAAATGTTTTTGGTATGGTTGGTAACCCAGTTGGTCTTATCCTTGTTTATATTGCAGGTAGTGCAAGCGGATATTATGTTATTAAAGGTTTCTTCGATACAATTTCTAGAAGTTTAGACGAAGCTGCTATGATTGATGGCGCAACAAGAAATACTATCTTCTGGAAAATTATCTTACCTTTATCAAAACCAATTGTTATTTATACAATCTTAATTACATTTACTTCACCTTGGGGTGATTACATGTTATCAAGTTACCTTTTAGGTACTAACTCTGAAAACTGGACAGTTGCTTTAGGTTTAAGATATTGGCTCACGGGAAATAATGGTCAAGCGGTTCAAGCTTACTTTACTAGATTCTGTGCTGGCTCTGTCTTTACATCAATTCCAATTGTTGTCTTATTCTTCTTCTTACAAAGATATTATGTTGAAGGAGTTACAGGGGGCGCTGTTAAAGGCTAATTATGAAAAAATCGTTGGGTATCATATTATTAACGACGCTCTTATCTCTTGCTGGGTGCCAAAAAAACTATTCAATTGAAATGGCAGAAATCCCACTTGGAGATAAGTACCGTACATTTTATGAAATCTTCCCTATAAGTTATTGTGATAGTAATGGTGACCATTATGGCGATTTAAACGGCATCACTTCAAAACTAGATTACCTTACCGATATTGGATATAACGGAATTTGGTTAACTCCAATATTTGAAAGTAATTCGTATCACAAATACGACGTAATCGATTATAAAAAGATTGATTTACAACTTGGTGATATGGACGATCTTAAAAATCTTATCAACGAAGCACATGAAAGAAATGTTGCAATCATTCTTGATTTAGTTGTAAATCACACATCAAATCAAAATGAATGGTTCAGAAAAGGTATTCAAAACTTCAAAAATGGCGGTGGAGAATATTCTGATTATTACAATTTCTCATTAGAGCAAACAAGTGTTTGTAACACAAAAGATCAAAGAACTGGTGTGTATTACGAAGCAAAATTCAATTATGATATGCCGGATCTTAATCTTGATAGTGAAAATGTGCGTAAAGAGATTAAAGATATTATGAAATATTATCTTGATCTTGGTGTTGATGGATTTAGGTTAGATGCTGTTACTTCGTTTTATACAGGTGATATTGAAAAAAATGCTGAATTCCTTTCTTGGCTCAGCAAAACAGGTAAAGAAATTAATGAAAATTGCTATTTTGTTGGAGAAGCACGGACAAGTGAAGGTGAAATTCAAAGATACTATGAAACTGGAATTGATAGTTTCTTCGCCTATGATCCAGAACCACTTGGTAAAAGATTAAATACTTATATGGTTAGATCATTTGGCGACTCATACTTTGAAAGAATGAAAACACTTGAAAGTGTGGTCGGAGAAACAGGAATTCAAGCGCCATTTATCACAAATCACGATAACGGAAGGGCTGCAAATGTCTTAGCAGCGCTTAGAGAAGATGATACGCTTAAATTCGGACATGGATTAATGCAAATGATGAGCGGAACAACTTTCACATATTATGGTGATGAAATAGGTATGGTTGGCGTTAATCCACCGGATCAAAATGTGAGAACTCACATGAATTGGGGAGATGGTTCAATTGAATGTAATGACCCTGACGGAACAACAAAAAATGAAAATATTTATGGTTCAGTTGCTGATCAACTTCATAATGGTGATTCAATATTGAATTATTATCGATTAGCGAATAATTTAAGAAATAAATATGAAGCCATTAGAAAAGGAAAAGCTGAAGCGATTCAAGTTAATAAAGAAACAAGAGATTTCATCGTATTTAAGAAAACATATAATGATGAAACAGTTTATATCTTGATTAACTTTAGAAAAGAATTGCCAGGCGTAACAACTGAAGCAACGTTTGATTTAAATTCATTAAATCTTGGCGAATTTACTTATGATGCACTCGTTGTAAATGAAAGTGACAAAGTAAATTTAGAAAATAACAAAATAACACTACCTAAACAATCAATAGTAGTGATTAAAGAAAATAAATAGGAGAAAAATATGGCAGATTTAAGTTTAAGACATATTTACAAAGTTTATCCTAACGGAACTAAAGCAGTCAGTGATTTCAATATGGATATCACGGATAAGGAATTTATCGTTTTCGTCGGACCATCTGGTTGTGGTAAATCTACTACACTTAGAATGATTGCTGGACTTGAAGATATTTCTGCTGGTGAGTTATTTATTGGTGGTAAACTTGTTAACAATATGGAACCAAAAGATAGAGATATCGCAATGGTTTTCCAAAACTACGCACTCTATCCACACATGACCGTTTACGATAACATGGCTTTCGGCTTAAAGTTGAAACATGTTCCAGCAGCTGAAATTCATGAAAAAATTCTTTGGGCAGCCAATATCTTAGGTATTACAGAATATCTTGATAGAAAACCAAGAGCTATGAGTGGTGGTCAAAGACAAAGAGTCGCTTTAGGAAGAGCTATTTTAAGAAATCCTAAAGTCTTCTTGCTCGATGAACCATTATCAAACCTCGATGCTAAACTTAGAACTCAAATGAGAGCTGAAATTTCTAAGCTCCATAAACAACTTGGTACAACATTTATCTATGTTACCCACGACCAAACAGAAGCTATGACAATGGGTACAAGAATTGTTGTTATGAAGCTTGGTAGAGTTCAACAAATTGATACACCAAAAAATCTCTACAATTATCCAACAAATAAATTCGTTGCTGGATTTATTGGAACTCCACAAATGAACTTCTTCGAAGCAACATTAAAACGTAATAAAGAAGTAGTCGAAATCAAATTTGATTATTGTGATGATGTTTTAAAAGTTCCTTTCAATGATTTATTAAAAGTTCAACCAGCTTACTTCAATGGCAAAAAGAAAGTTTATGTTGGTTTAAGATGTGAAAATATTTCTGTTGATCCAGAAGTTGTTAAAAAGAGTGACAACATTGTTAAAGTTAAAGTATCTCACTTTGAAGAATTAGGAAGCGAAACTTTAATTTATGGTGATTTAAATATGCATGGTGATGGCTATGTTGAATCTTCAACAAGAGTCATTATTAAAGCAACACAAGGTTATCTTGGAATTCAACCAGGCGATGTTATTGATGCAGCAATTGATGTCAAACACTTACATTTCTTTGATATGAAGACTGAAGATAGTATCATGCCACGTGTACCACACTTCAACTTATTTGATGCTTCAGTTAAAGACGGAACATTATCCTTTATGGGATTAAGTGTAAAATTACCAAGTGCAATTAATGTCGCTAATGATGAAGATTTAAGCTTAATTATTCCATCAGATGCAATTACTGTTGATGATGGCGATATTAAAGCTAAGATTTCAAATATTGAAGTCATTAATGGAACAAGACTTTGCTATCTTGAAATCAATAATCGTATTTTCTTCACAACTTTAAAAGATGATTCACATAAAGTCGGTGATACAGTCTCTATTTCAATTGACTACACAATGATTTCACTTGAAAAAGATGACAATG
>CALVLC010000008.1 GCA_944336335.1 uncultured Bacilli bacterium
TTCAAGAAATTATTGAAAGCTTAAAAGATGATGGGTTTGAATGTGTGATGATGAGTGGTTCAGGAAGTTGTATCTTTGCTTTAACAAACGATAAAAAACTATGGAAACGTTGTGAGAAGAAATACACATTAGACCATTATCAAGTCTGTGCAACAAAATTTTTGAGGAAATAGAAATGTTATTTTTAGAATGCTTCAATAAAAACGTTTATATAGGCGATGAGCTTGTTGGCTATATAAGTAAAAACGGAACTATTTATATCAATAATCGTAAATTTGCTGTGATGAGCGACGATGGTAAAATATTCATTGAAAAGTATCAGGCAGGATATATTGATGATTCAGGAGACATATATTTAAACAATAAAAACGTCGGTCATATAACTGAAAATAATGACCTTTATTTCTCACCAAAACTACTTTAATTTTTAAAAAAAAGTCTGCAAAAGTTCACTATTTAATAAAAAATCCATAGTGAACTTTTTAATTTAACAACAAAAAAAGAGAGGTTTTAAACCTCTCTTAAAATCAAATATTTATGTTAATTATTTAGATTTTTTAGCTTCTCTTTTAAGAAGAATTTCAGCTTGAGCAGCAGCAAGTCTAGCAATTGGGACTCTGAATGGTGAGCAGGAAACATAATCTAATCCAACTCTATTGAAGAAGTGAATTGATTCTGGATCACCGCCGTGTTCACCACAGACACCGCATAATAAGTCTTTTCTTGTTGCACGGCCATCTGTAACAGCCATCTTAACAAGTTTGCCGACACCCTTTTGGTCTACGTGTTGGAATGGATCTTCTTCAAAAATCTTATTGTCATAATATGCACCTAAGAATTTAGAAGCATCATCTCTTGAGAAACCAAAGGTCATTTGTGTTAAGTCGTTTGTACCGAATGAATAGAATTCAGCTTCGCTTGCAATTTCTCCAGAGAGTAATGCTGCACGAGGAATTTCGATCATAGTACCAACGTGATATTTCATCTTGACGTTATTTTCGGCTAAGACTTTTTCTACTTCACCAACAATAATGTTCTTAACGAATTTGAATTCCTTAAGATCGAGTGTTAATGGAATCATGATTTCTGGCTCAATTTCTTTACCAGTATCTTTGCTTGCCTTAATAGCTGCTTCAACGATAGCTCTTGCTTGCATTCTACCGATTTCTGGGTAGGTAACATCAAGTCTACAACCTCTGTGACCCATCATTGGATTGAATTCGTGTAAGTATTCAATTCTAGCTTTGATTTGGGCAACAGATTTATTTAAAGAATCAGCGAGTTCTTTAATCTTATCTTCTTCTGTTGGTAAGAATTCGTGTAGTGGTGGATCGAGTAATCTAACGTTAACGTTGATGTGTTTAAGATCCTTCATTGCCATGAATAAACCATAGAAGTCATCTCTTTGATATGGTAAGAGTTCGCTTAATGCTTGTTCTCTTTCTTCAACTGTATCAGCAAGAATCATTCTTCTCATGTGGAAAATTCTATCGCCAGAGAAGAACATATGTTCTGTTCTACAGAGACCAATACCTTCAGCACCAAATTCAGCAGCTTGTCTTGCATCTTTTGGAGTATCAGCGTTTGTTCTGATTGAAAGTCTTCTGTATTTGTCGGAGAGTTTCATAATTCTACCGAAGTTGCCTGCTTTTGTATCTGCTGGGATAAGAGCCATAGCACCTTCATAGATAGAACCTGTGGAACCATCAACAGAAATTGTGTCGTTTTCATGGTAGACTTTACCATTGATTGTTAATGTCTTGTTTTCTTCATCGACAACAGCTGCAGAGCAACCTGTGACACAGCATTTACCCATACCACGAGCGACGACAGCAGCGTGTGATGTCATACCACCTCTCATAGTTAAGATAGCTTCAGCAGAAACCATACCTTCGATATCTTCTGGTGATGTTTCGGCTCTAACAAGAATAACTCTTTCGCCTTTTTCTCTTCTTGCTTTTGCATCTTCTGCATCAAAGCTTAAGTGTCCAACACCTGCACCTGGGGAAGCTGGGTTACCTTTTGCTAAAGGAGTAGCTGTTTTTAAAGCAGCTGGGTCGAATGTTGGGTGGAGTAATGAATCAAGTAATTTTGGTTCAACTCTTAAGACAGCTTCATCTTCTGTGATGACGCCTTCATCTAATAAATCAAGAGCAATCTTTAAGGAAGCAGCAGCAGTTCTCTTGCCGTTTCTTGTTTGTAAGAAATAGAGTTTTCCGTTTTCAACGGTGTATTCCATATCTTGCATATCTTTGTAGTGAGCTTCCATTGATTTGATTGTCTTCTCAAATTGAGCATAGACATCTGGCATTTGTTCTTTTAAGTAATCAATGTGGAATGGTGTTCTGATACCAGCAACAACGTCTTCACCTTGTGCTTGTGGTAAGTATTCAGCATAAATTTTCTTTTCACCACTTGATGGGTCTCTAGAGAAAGCAACACCTGTACCGGAGTTAGCATTTAAGTTACCGAAGACCATTGATTGGACGTTAACAGCTGTACCCCATTCATATGGAATTGAGTTCATTTGTCTGTAAACGTTAGCTCTTGGGTTATCCCATGATCTGAAAACAGCTTCAACAGCAGCGTGTAATTGAACATATGGATCTGAAGGGAAATCTTCACCGAATTTTTCTTTGTAGTAAGCTTTGTAAGCTTTGACTAATTCTTTTAATTGTTCAGTTGTGACTTCTGTATCAAGTTTGTAACCATTTTCTTCTTTGATTTTATCAAGCATTCTATCCATATCTGTTCTTGGCCAACCTTTTGCGATGTTGGTGAACATAAGGATAAATCTACGATATGAATCGTATGCGAATCTTTCGTTGTTACTAACTTTTGCAAGTGTTTCAACTGATGTATCGTTTAAACCTAAGTTTAAGATGGTATCCATCATACCTGGCATGGAAACTCTAGCACCAGATCTAACAGAAACTAAAAGTGGAGTTTTAGTTGGATCGATACCGCCAAATGATTTTCCAGATTCTTTTTCGACATCATGAATACCTTTGTCGATTTCTTTGATTAAACTTTCTGGTAAAACTTTACCGCTTTGATAATAAAGTGTGCATGCTTCTGTACTGATTGTGAAACCTTGTGGAATAGGGACGCCGATATAGGTCATCTCTGCTAAGCCTGCACCTTTTCCTCCAAGAAGCTCTTTGCCTAAGCCGTGTGCTTCTTTAAAGAGGTAAACATACTTTTTAGCCATTTAAATAAACCTCCAAATTTTGGCAGTTGTTTTAACAACTGAATAGATTATATCATAATTTTTGCTTGGTTAAATCTAGATAATAAAAAATTATTAAAACTATAGTTTTAAAGAATACGTTTTTGATTGAAAAAAGAGATAAAATTTTGAGGTTTTCTATCAATATGATAAAAATAGTTAAGTTTTGCAGGGTTTTTGGTTAAATAACAATGTAAATTTAGATTTTTATCAAAAGACAAATATTTTAATAAAGTATATTACTCGTTTCTTAAAATCTAGTTTTTCCTTATAATTGTAGTTATGGAAAAAGAATATGTTATTGCCATTGATTATGGTACACAAAGCGTCAGAGTATCGATTGTTGATGATAAAGGAAAGTTTTTAGCTTTTGAACAAGAGAGATATAAATCCCCTTATTTCTCACCAAAACCTGGCTATTGTGAACAAGACCCAAATTATTATTATGACCATATGTGTCGCGCTGCAAAAAGATTGACCGAGAAAAATCCTAAACTTTTAGATAAAGTAGCAAGTATTTCTTCTACTTGCTTTAGAGATACAGCAGTATATTTAGATGAAAATTATCAAATAATCAGACCATCAATAATATGGTTAGATCAAAGACAAGCTGATTTAAAAAAGAAATTACCATGGCGGCAAAGTTTAGCCTTTTGGTTTGTTAACATGACTCAAACAGTTAATTTAAACCGTAAAAGAACTCCTGCAATTTGGCTTCAAGAAAATGAACCTGATAATTGGAAAAGAATTAAATATTACGCACCATTAAATGCTTATTTGAATTATAGAATGCTTGGTGTTTTAAGTGATTCCGCTTCTAATATGATTGGACACTATCCTTTAAATTTTAAAAAGGGAAAACGGTATAAAAAAGGCGATTTAAAAGGTGAACTTTATAATATAGATTCTAAATTAATGCCTGAACTTGCTCCAGTTGGCGCTGTAATTGGACACATTACAAAGAAGTGTTCTTTTGAGACAGGTTTTCCAGAAGGACTTCAATATATTACAACCGGAAACGACAAATCATGCGAAGCACTTGGAAGCGGTCAAATCGATTCGGACAGTGCCCATATTAGTTATGGAACAAGCTCATCAATTGCTGTCATAAGTCAAAAATATTTTGAACCAGAAAGATTTCTACCTTCTTATATTGCGTCTTTTCCTGGATGGTATAGTGGTGAAGTCCAAATTTATAGAGGATATTGGATGTTAACTTGGTTCGTTCAACAATTTGGACAAAACGAATCACTTGAAGCTCAAATAGAAAAAGTTGCTCCAGAAGAAGTTTTAAACGAAAAACTTATGGATATTCCACCTGGATCAAATGGATTAATTCTCCAACCTTATTGGGGTCCAGGATTGAGCAGACCTTTAGCCAAAGGTGCAGTCATTGGATTCTTTGATGTACATACAAAATTCCATTTTTATAGGGCAATTATTGAAGGCATTGGATTTGCTTTAAAAGAAGGTTTAGAAGGCATACAAAAAAGAAGCCATAAGAAAGTAAAGTATCTTACTATTGCTGGAGGAGGCTCGAGAAGTGATGCAATATGTCAAATCACTGCTGATTTATTTAATTTACCAGTTTATAAAAGCGAGACATGTGAAAATTCTTCTTTAGGCTGTGCTTGTGCTCAATTTCTCGCTCTAAAAAAATATAATTCTTTAGGTGAAATAAAGAAAAATATGATTAGATATGTCAAAGTATTTACACCTAATAAAAAGGACGTTAAAGAGTACAAGGAACTTTATGAAAAGGTTTACATTAAGGTCTATCCAAACCTTAGAAACATATATAAAGAACTAACCGATATAGACGTAAAAAACACTAAAAAAGAGAAAAACAGTTGAGATTTGCAATGAAATTAAAAAAAGTGTGGCCATTTGAGTCACACTTTTTAATTGTTTATTTTGATTATTAACTCTCTTCTACCTCCTTAGACATAGGATTGTTTCCAGCAAATTGAGAGTTATAAAGTTCAGCGTAGAAACCTCCTTTTTTAAGAAGCTCATAATGAGTTCCTGTTTCGACGATATGTCCTTTTTTCATAACAATAATCAGCTTCGCATTTTTGATTGTAGAGAGTCTATGAGCAATAACAAAGGATGTTCTGTTTTTCATAATTTTATTGAGAGCATCTTGAATTTGTTGCTCTGTTCTCGTATCAACAGAAGAGGTTGCTTCGTCTAGAATCATTATTTTTGGTTTTGAGATGATGGCTCTAGCAATTGTTAATAATTGTCTTTGACCTTGAGAAATGTTGTTTCCATCTTCGTTTAATACGAAGTCATAGCCTCCAGGTAAAGTATGGACAAAGTGATCGATATGAGCTTCTTTACAAGCTTTTTCGATGTCTTCGTCGGTCGCGTTTGGATCTCCGTAAAGTAAATTTTCTTTAATTGTACCTTTAAAGAGCCAAGTATCTTGGAGAACCATGCCAACACTTCCTCTTAAACATTCTCTTGTATAATTAAAGATAGTTTTGCCATCCAATTTTATGTTGCCGTTATTAAAGATATTAGGAATTAGAGAATGAATATAATCTAATTTTTTTAGATCATCATCGCCTAAAATCTTTTTATTAGCTTTTAATGAAGCTTTATAGAATTTTTCAAGTTCTTCTCTTTCGATTCTAGTAGCTTCTTTAATATCTAATGAAGTATTGATATTAATGTTTTCAATTTTTTCTAAACATAAAATTTCAATTATCGAATTTCTAAATTTAAGAGATTTGGCCTTTAAGTCGTCAAAGTTAGCAATGTTTGTTATTTCATAGAAACGCATAATAAGGTTAACCATTGTAGTTTTGCCAGCACCAGTTGGTCCAACAATAGCTACCATATCACCCTTATTAACATGTAAAGTGAAGTCTTCAATCAAAGGTTTATCTAAAGTATATTGGAAGTAGACATGGTCAAAATCGAATTCACCTTCGATAAGTGTTTGATCGTTTGTTGCAGTGACTTTGTCTGGAATTTCTTCAACTTCGTCTAAAAGTTTATAAATTCTTTCACCGCTAGCTAAAACTGATTGAATAATATTTGCAATTTGTCCAATTTGTTGGAATGGCCTTGTGAACAAATTAAGAAGCGTAAAGAAAGAAATCATAGTTCCTATTTCGCCAATAATTCCACCAATAACAGCAATTGCAACATAAGCAACATTATTAATAAAGATAGTAGTAGGAAAAACAAAGCCTGATAAAAATTGTGATAATCCATCAGCTTTTGCCATTCTTAAGTTAACTTCGTTAAAATCTCTTTCTACATCGCCTTCTTTATTAAATAATTTTATGACTGAAAGTCCAGCATAATTTTCTTCTACTTTTCCGTTTAGATTGCCAAGTTCTTTTCTATATGAAGCAAATTGCTTTTGAGAATGTTTTGCAATAAAAAGAACAATAATAAGTGTGATAGGTAAAACGGCTAAAGCGACAAAGGCTAAGCGATAATCATAAATGAACATCGCAATTAAAGAGCCTAAAAATAAAGAGACGCCGTTTGTAGCTTGTGTGATAATGGATTGTAAATTTCTTGATATATTATCAACATCATTAGTGCAAATAGAAAGTGTATCACCATAAGGAACACGGTCAAAATAACTAAGTGGGAGCTTATCTAATTTAAGAAGAATTTTATCTCTGAATTCATAAGCATATCTTGTTCCTACACCAACTGATAAAAATTCACTTAACCATGAAAATAATGCGCTTCCTACATAAAAACCAAGTAAAACTCCAAAATTATAAAAGAAATAAGACCAATTGATGTAAATGATTGTTTCCTGATTTTCAACTATTAAATTAAATAATGGAGAGTTGGCTGGATTTTGTTGTAGGGAACTATTTAAAAATTCGCCAAGGAAAATTGGTGCAATTATATTTAAAACTGCACTTACGATAGCAAACAAAATAACAAAAATTAAAACGACATATTCTTTCTTAAAATCTTTAAGCATTCGCTTAAAAACAGATTTAATGTCTTGAGGTTTATCTATGCTTCTAGCTCTTGCAGGCATAATTATTTACCTCCTTCAATTTCGGCTTCGTGAGCCATTTTTAGTGTCTTTTCAACTTCATCAGGATCAAGTTGTGACTTAACAATATCTTGATAAATTGGACATGATTTTAATAATTCTTCGTGATTGCCAATACCCACCATTTTTCCTTCATTTAAAACAACAATAGTATCTGCATCTAAAATAGATGAAACTCTTTGTGCAACAACAATCATTGTTGAATCACCAATGTATTGTTTGAGAGCTGAACGTAATTTAGCATCTGTTTTAAAGTCTAATGCAGAGAAAGAATCATCAAAAACATATATTTCTGGCTTTTTAACTAAAGCACGAGCAATAGATAATCTTTGTTTTTGTCCGCCAGAGAAGTTTTTACCTCCTTGAGAAACAAAAGAATCTAAACCTTTAGGAAGTTTTGATATAAAGTGTTCGGTTTGAGCAATAGAGAGTGCTTCATTGATTTCTTCATCCGTTGCATCGTTTTTGCCAAAACGTATATTATCTTTAATTGTACCTTTAAACAAAACTGCTTTTTGAGGAACAAAGCCGATAGAATCTCTTAAATCCTTTAACGGAATTTTAGTAATATCAACCCCATCTAATGTTATAGAACCTTCAGTTGCATCATAAAATCTTGGAATAAGATTGATAACTGTAGATTTACCAGCTCCGGTTGAACCAATGATAGCTAAAGTTTTTCCTGGTTTTGTTTCAAAAGAAATATTTTCAATACATGGCTTATCGCTTCCAGGATAAGTGAAAGTTACATTATTAAACTTTAAAACACCTTTAGTTGTTTTGTTTTTGAATTTTTCGTACTCGTTTTTATCTACAATAGATGTTTGTTCATTATCTTTTGTATCTAAAACTTCTTGGATACGCCTAGAACAAGCACTAGCTTGAGGAAGCATAACGAAAATCATGGCAAGCATCATAAATGATTGCATAATTTGTAAACTATATTGAGCAACAACTGCAACATTAGAAATCAAGTTCCCAACTTGTGGATCAACTGCATTTAGCCCATTTAACATATAGAAACCTAAAGCGTAAATTCCAACAAAGCATAAGTTGAAAATTATTGAGATAAGTGGGTTAGTAAAAGACATAATTTTTCCAACTTTTGTTAAAGTGTTAGTCATATCCTTATTAGCTTTATCAAATTTATTGTATTCAACTTTTTGCTGATTATAAGCTCTAATAACTCTTACACCTGTTAAATTTTCACGTACAACTATGGTTAAATTATCAATTTTAGTTTGTAAACTTCTAAATAATGGATTAGCAAGTTTTAACAAAATGAACATAAATAATAAGATTAAAGGGATACAAATTGCTAAAACGATTGATAAAACAGCGTCTTGAGTTAATGTCTTGATTAATCCAATAATCATATAAGTTGGAGACATAACAATAATTCGAACAGCCATTAAAACATAATTTTTAACTTGCTCAACGTCGTTTGTGGTTCTTGTAATCAGAGTTGCAGTCCCAAATTTATTATATTGAGTTAACGAAACGTGATTAACTTTGTGGAACATCTCGCTTCTTAATTCTCGTCCAACATAAGCGGATAAAGTAGCTCCAGAGAAGTTTTGGATTGTTGCTAAAACTACAACACCAACTGAAATTAAAATCATATAACCACCATTTATCCAAATTTGATTAATCTTGTCTGGTGCATCGCTAGTAATTAATGTTGTAATTTTTCCCATATACTCTGGGAGCATTAATTGTAAATAACACTGGGCAACTATTGCACAAGCTATAAGCAATAGTAATGGCCGCTTTTTAGCTAAGAACTTTAAAACTTTACTCATACATTAATAAATATCTCCTTTCTTTATAAAATGTTTGGAATGTTTTCAATCGGATTTGGCGACTTGGCTTTTAAGAAAGCATTAAGACGATCGAATAAAACGTTTCCATCCATTTTCTTCTTATATAAATTAGGATAATTAATTTTATACAAGGATAGACTATCAAGAAGAGTAAGGAACAAAACTATGTATCTTTTGAAAGTGCTCTTTTTCATTGTATCTTTTATGTCCTCATAAACTATTTCAGATGATCTAAGAATCAAATTGTAGATGTGTTTTTCTAAATAAATGGTATTTAATCCTTTATTTAAATCAGAAAGTCGTGTTGAAAAGAGAAGATGAACGTAATAATTTGATTCTCCTCCTTCATTAATAAGGTCGATTATGGAGCACAAAGAACTGCGTAAAAAATCATATCCAACAGGAGAGGTTTTACTTATGTCAGTAAATAAGTTTGAAAACAAGCGATTACTTCTTTTTTGAATTTCTTTCATGACATCATCTTTTGAAGCAAAGTAATGATAGAAAAGACCATGAGAATAATGACACTCTTTTACTATCATATCTATGGTTACTTTTTTTGAACCATAGGTGGCAAATAGCTTTAATGAAACACTTACAATTGTATCTATTCTTTTTGTCTTTAATTCTTTGTTATCAAAAAAAGTGCGTGGCATAAATTCCTCCTGGTTAATGTATCGTATTAAATGTTGACTGTATTGTCAATTAAAAACATTAATTTTAAGTAAATTTATATTAAATTTTAAAATAGTTAAGTTTTGCGGGTTTATTTTTTTAAAAAAATATATTTTTTTTCCAACAAAATACTTTTATAATTGTATTTATAAGTGGAGGAGTAAACGCTGTGTATTTAATTGTTGGTCTTGGAAACCCAGGCAGAGAATATGAACATTCTCACCACAACATGGGATTTGATGTAGTTGATAAATTTGCTGATTCTTTAGGTGTTGCATTTGATAGAAGTGACTTCAAAGGACTATATGTAAAAGCTCGTTACATGGATAAAGATTTGATCATTTTGAAGCCTCAAACCTATATGAATTTAAGTGGCGAAAGTATCATTCAAGTATTGAATTTTTATAAAATACCAGTTGAAAACATGATAGTTGTTTACGACGACATGGATACTCCTTTAGGGCATATTAAATTAAAAATTAAGGGTTCAAGTGGCGGTCATAATGGGATTAAATCGATAATCGCGAATATCGGCACACAAGAATTTAATCGAGTCAAAGTTGGTATTGGCCATCCAAATTCAAAAAACATAATTGATTATGTACTTAAAAAGCCATCTAAAGAGGAAGAGCCTTTAATTGAAAGTGCTCAAAAAAATGCCGTGGAAGCTTTGAAAGTAGCTTTAAGTGATAGTTTTAACAAAGCTATGACGATGTATAATAAGTAAGAGGGGATTTTGATTAATTTATTAAAAAGCGCACAAGATTTATTTTTTGATGAGACGAGAAAAGACAATTTTTCTTTTGTTGTTGATTCAATAATAGGAACTGTACTGCTCGCATTGAAAAAATATAATGAAATCGGTGCGAATGTTTTTGTATACGCTGCAAACAATTATGATGCTAATTCTATATATAACAAGTTATCTAATTTGATTGACGAAGAAAATTTAATTTTATTGCCTGGAGACGATTTAATTAGAGTTGAATATATTAGTGAATCAAAGGAGATAAGAAGTGAACTCATTTATGGTTTATATAAAATTCGTCATGCAAAACATTCGATTATTATCGCAACTCCATCAACCTTATATCGATACTATCCAAGTTTAAAGACGTTCGATGATAGTTTTATTGAAATTAAAGTAGGCGATGATGTTGACATTAATGAATTAAAAGAAAAGTTAGCTAAGTTAGGTTACATTGCCGTTTCTAAAATTGACCAATCAATGGAATATGCAAGTAGAGGCGGCGTCATTGATGTTTTTTCTTTAAATTATGAAAACCCTATTCGTATTGAATTTTTTGACACAGTAGTTGAATCAATAAGAATGTTTAAAATTGAAACTCAAACTTCTTATGAGAGACTGGACAAAGTTATTATACTTCCGGCTACAATAAATCTTTTAAGTGATGACGAAAAAGATAAAGCTGAAAACAAAATTTTAAATCAATTAAATAAAGATCTTATTAATAAAAGCGAGGAGGATAAATTCGAACTAGAAACTAACGTAAAAGAAGATATTGAGCAAATTTTACACAATTCTTTTACAAACAAATACTATAAATATTTCTCCTTCTTGCAAGAAAAGTCTACAGAACTCACAGATTTTTGCCAAAATTATATTGTTATAGTTTCGAACAACGAGGATTTTAAAAAATCAAAAGAACTTTTGCTTAACGAGGCTACAAAATTTTTACTTGACCTACATGAGAAAAACAAAAACATTTCTCATCTTTCTTACTTTAACGAAAGAGCCAGCATTTTTAAAGGTTCATTGGAAACGACTATATTAAAACCTTTTTATGATAAGAAAGATGATATTTCAATTCCATTAAGGAGTTTATCTTATCTTGACCCAAAAGGTTCAACCGCTTTAATTATTTTAGAAACTTTAATTAAAGGGCGAAATCAAATTCTAATTGTTGTGCATTCCGATGAAGAAGAAAAGGAAGTAACGAAACTTCTAGATTCTTTAGATATAAAATATTCTGGAACTGAAAACTATTCTTTAAACGAAGAAACAACGATATCGGTTTGTCGTGGACAATTTAATGTTTCTTTTGAATTGGTTAATAAAAATATAATTTTATTAGCTAGTGATGACTTGCTCTATGATAAAAGAAAAATCAAAGCATATTCAACTCACTTTAAAAAAGGCAAAGTTCTTGAAAGTTATGAAGAATTAGAGCCAGGTGATTATGTTGTTCACGAAAAATATGGAATTGGAAGATTCGTAAAAATCGACACTATTGAAGTCATGGGTAAGCATAATGATTATCTAGAGATTGCTTATGCAAACAATGACAAGCTTTATGTTCCTTTGTATCAATTTAATCTTATTCGTAAATTTGTAGGGAAAGAAGGAACAACCCCCAGGCTTACAAACCTTAACTCAAACCAATGGGAAAAAACCAAGAAAAAAATCAAAGATCGAGTAAATGACTTAGCCGATAGATTGCTTACACTTTATCAGGAAAGAGCCACTATTGCAGGGTTTTCGTTCAAAAAAGACGATGAAATTCAAATTGCTTTTGAAAACGAATTTCATCATAAATTAACTCCTGATCAAGAAACTTCTATAAAAGAAATTAAGGCTGATATGGAAGCACCACATCCAATGGATCGACTTTTATGTGGCGATGTTGGCTTTGGAAAAACCGAAGTTGCTTTAGAAGCTTGCATGAAAGCAATTCTTTCTGAAAAACAAGTTTGTTTCTTATGTCCTACGACAGTTCTTTCTATGCAACATTATAAAGTTGCTATTAAAAGATTTGGTGATTTTAAAATTAATGTCAAACTTTTAAATAGAATGTGTACTGCAAAAGAAACGACTGAGATTTTAAAAGGTTTAAAAGACGGAAGTGTAAATTTGTTGATTGGCACACATAAAGCTTTAAATGATAAAGTAATTTTTAAAGATCTTGGATTGTTAATCATTGATGAAGAGCAAAGATTTGGAGTCGAGCAAAAAGAAAGAATAAAAGAAAAATATCCTAACGTTGATGTTTTAACTTTATCAGCTACACCAATTCCTAGAACTTTGCAATCAAGTTTAGTTGGATTAAAGTCAATTTCGCGAATTGAAACAGCCCCAGTTGAAAGATTGCCTATTCAAACTTACGTTATTAATTACGATGAAGAAATTGTAAAAGAATTAATTAAAAGAGAACTATCAAGACAAGGTCAAGTTTATTACATTTTTAACGATACTTATCTAATTTATGAAAAAGAATTAATTCTTCAAAAGTTAGTACCAGATGCAAAAATTGGAATTATTCATGGAAAAATGGATAAAGAAGATATCGACGTGGTAATGAATGAATTCTATGAAGGTAATATTGATATTTTATTAGCTACAACAATTGTTGAAAACGGAATTGACGTTAGAAATGCAAATTTGTTACTCGTTGAAGACGCCGACCATTTTGGTTTATCGCAGCTTTATCAAATTAAGGGGCGAGTTGGACGTAGTGACAAAATTGCCTATGCCTACCTTATGATAAAAGGAAACAAATCTTTAACAGATGAAAGCAAAAAAAGATTAAAAGCGATTCAAGATTTCACAGAACTTGGCAGTGGTTATAAAATCGCTCAAAGAGATCTTTTAATTAGAGGAGCAGGCGATATACTCGGAAAAGAACAAGCGGGCTTTATTGATGAGGTCGGAATTGATATGTATATTCGTTTATTAAACGAAACAATTGCGGAAAAACAAGGAAAACTTGAAAAAAGTCCAACTAAGGATATCAAAGCTTTGCAAGATCTTGATGCTTATGTTCCTAAGAATTTTGCAAAAAACGATGAGAAAATTGAAATTTATCAAAAGATATTAGATTGTAAAACTATAGACAAACTAAATATTTTAAATGATAGCTTAAAAGACCAATTTGGTTCTTTGCCTCAAAGTGTAGAATTGCTTTTCTTAAAAAGAGAAATTTCGATCTATCTTGAGGAAGAGGAGTATGAGTCTTATACAGAGTATCCAAAACGTATTGATATTGTTTTGAGTAAGAAATTCAGTGACATAAAAGGCATTGGAACCACTTTATTTACAAGTTTTTTAAAATTTATTAATAAACTTAAACTTTCTTACCATAATAAATTGATATTTATCAGTATTAATAAAGAGGGGGATTGGATTCCTACTCTAATTGAAGTTTTAAAAAACGTTTCGAAGATTTATAAAAGCAGGATGAGGTCATTAGGGAAAAATGAGGATTGACAAGTACTTAAAATTAACAAGATTAATTAAAAGAAGAACTGTTGCTAAGGAATTATTAGATAGAGGGATTTTCTTAATTAATGATAGAGTTGCTAAACCTTCAAGCGAAGTCCAAGAAGGAGATGTTTTAGTTCTTCAACTCGGAAGACACAAATTGACTGTGAAAGTTTTAAAAACTGTAAGTTACGCCAAAAAAGAAGACTCAAGCAAACTCTATGAGGTTTTAAAGGATGAAATTATTGAAGAAAGTAACGAAATTATCTAAAGATAAAAGATACCTTTTAACTTGTAGTTTTGGGCCAGACTCAATGGCTTTATTTTACTATCTTCTTAATAATGGATATCAATTTGAAGTAGTTCATGTAAATTACCATATTCTTGAACAAGCCGATGACGATGAAAAAGGAGTTCGCGATTTTTGCAATAAATACAATATTAAGCTTCATGTTCTTGAAACTTACATGCCTGAAAACGTTAACGAAGAAATTTGGGCTAGAGAAGTAAGATATGATTATTTTGTTAAAGTAGCTAAAGAAAATAACATAAAAGACATTCTTGTTGCACATAATCTTGGAGATGATATTGAAACGTACCTACTTCAAAAAGATAGAGGTGGTGTTTTCTTTCATTACGGTCTTGAAAAGAAAAGCGAAAGAGAAGGAATTAACATAATACGACCACTATTAAAAATCCCAAAAGACGAACTTGAAAATTATTGTAAGCTTAACAAAATACCTTATTCAATTGATCCTTCTAATTTTGATTCTAAGTTTAAAAGGAACAAAATAAGGAAAGATTTAAAAGAAGTTAGTGATGAGCAGATTAAATTAATTTTACGTGAGAAAAAAGAAAAAAACCTGCAAAACTCAAGTATAATTAAAAAATTTAACAAATTAGGTTTACCAAAATATATCGATACAACTAAGAAATTATTTAAGGAAATGAGTTTAGTTGAGTTTCAATTAATCTTAATTTATTTGCTTAAAAAACATCAGGTATTCACTTCTTTATCAGAAGGTAGATGCAAAAATTTACTTGAAGTAATTAAATTTAAAAGCGGTAATTATAAAGAAAAAATAGATTCAAATAGTTTTCTATATTTAGATTATGGCGTGATAAGTATTCATAAAAAAGGAAAAGAATATGAG
Organism: uncultured Bacilli bacterium; assembly: GCA_944336335.1. Classification (GTDB taxonomy): domain Bacteria; phylum Bacillota_I; class Bacilli_A; order RFN20; family CAG-826; genus Onthovivens. The sequence goes on from CALVLC010000008.1 coordinate 15,140, forward strand.
TATACACTGGATAGTCCAAGTTCAAAAAATATTAACTTTTTGATAAATGCAGGAGCTAAAAATTTTGAACTTTTAAAGGACGAATTTCCAATAACAATTAAGCCTTGCAAAGATAGTAAAACTTACCAATTTAAAGGTGTCACATTAAAGGTCAATAGAGAATTTATTTCTTGGAAAATGCCACAATATGTAAGAGAAATTTGGCCAGGGATCTTTAATAAAAAAGGCGAACTTATTTATGTTCCACGTTACCAGAAAAAGGTTAAGAAAAATGGATTGTTAAAATTTAAAATTAAACAATTACTTTGTTAGGTACTGTTTCTAATCAATTTAATTGAAAAAAAGTATAAGTATTTTAAAATTAGTTAGATTGACTTCGTGTTGTAATGTGTTTTATGAAATAAAGCAAATAAGATAAAATATTCTAACGAACGCAATCTTATAAAAAAGGAGATATTATGAAAGATAAAAAGAAGTCAAAACGGTTTAGTTTCTTGATATATTTCTTCATTCTTATTCTTGCTATCTTTTTGATTTATTTTATTGTCAATCAAATGAATCAAAGATACACAACTATCGCTACTAGCGACATGGTTAGCAAGGTTTATGATGAAGGTGATGACAACAACGTTTTAAGTTTCGAAGCTATTCAAAACGGTGACGAAACAACTTTAAATGTTCAATTTATTGATAAATCAAGTGGAAAAAATCCAAACGACATTAATTCTTACACAGTTTATTACTACACATCTACTATATTGACCGACACATTAACAGGTTCTAATTTTGGTTATGTAATTGAAGGAGAAAACAATACACCAACAGAAGCTCCAGTTCTTTTTGATCAATTATGTAAAGAAGTAGAGAAAACAAAGAACGATCCTGCTTTTGCCCAATTCGGAAATTATATCGGATATAACAACTATATTTATAGAGAAAATCCAATTTGGTCATGGCTACCAACAATCCTTTACATTGCAATCATAATCATTATCGGTATTTTCTTCTTCAGAATGCTTTCTGCTAGTGCTGGCGGAAATAATTCTGCTCTTGAATTCAGCAAATCTAAAGCAAGAAGAATCGATGATAGCAAAGTTAGATTCAAAGATGTTGCTGGCTGTGATGAAGAAAAAGCAGAAATGATGGAAATCGTTGACTACTTGAAGAATCCAAAGAAATATACAAAATGTGGCGCTAAATTACCAAAAGGCTTCTTACTTGTTGGCCCTCCAGGTACTGGTAAAACACTCCTTGCAAAAGCTGTTGCTGGTGAAGTTGGCGTTCCATTCTTCTCGATTTCTGGTTCTGACTTCGTTGAAATGTTCGTCGGTGCTGGCGCTGGAAGAGTTAGAGATCTTTTCAAAACAGCTAAGCAAAATGCTCCTTGTGTTATTTTTATCGATGAAATTGATGCTGTCGGTAGACAAAGAGGTGCCGGTTTAGGTGGTGGTAATGACGAAAGAGAACAAACACTTAACCAATTACTTGTTGAGTTAGATGGTTTTGAAGAAAATTCAGGAATTATTGTTATTGCTGCAACGAACAGATCTGACGTTTTAGACCCTGCTTTACTTAGAGCTGGTCGTTTCGATAGACAAATTACAGTTAATTTACCTAATAAAGAAGGCAGAGAAGCTATATTTAAAGTTCACGCTCGTAATAAGAAGATTGATCCAAGTATAGATTTTGGTCAACTTTCTAAGAGAACTGTTGGATTTAGTGGTGCTGATATTGCAAACATTTTAAATGAAGCCGCAATTCTTGCTGTCAGAGGAAATCGTGAAATGATTTCTATGGCCGATATTGATGAAGCCATTGATAGACGTATTGCTGGTCCAGCTAAATCTAATAAAGGTATGAACGAAAAGGAAAGAAGACAAGTTGCATATCATGAAGCTGGTCACGCAATTATTGGTTTAACATTGCCTAATGCCGATAAGGTTAGAAAAATTACAATTATTCCACGTGGCCAAACTGGTGGTCACGTATTAATGGGACCTGAAGATGATAGATTCTTGCTTACCAAGAGCGAACTTGAAGCAGAAATTGCTGGTCTTCTTGGTGGTAGAAGCAGTGAGGAAATTTTCTTCAAAGATGTTTCTACAGGCGCAAGCAACGATATTGAAAGGGCAACTCAAATTGCTAGAAGTATGGTTGTTGAATATGGTATGTCTTCACTTGGACCTATTCAATATGAGAAAAATACTGGTAGTGTCTTCTTAGGTAGAGATTATACTAATGCTCAAAAGAACTTCTCAGTTGCTGTTGCTGATGAAATAGATAAAGAAGTTAGAAAAATCGTCGAAAGAGCTCACGCTGAAGCTTTAAAGATTATTCAAGAAAGAAGAGAAGACGTAATTTTAATTGCTGAGACACTTCTAAAACATGAAACAATCAGTGAAGAAGAAATTGCATATCTTCTTGAACATCGTGAACTTCCAAAAGAATCAGTTACACAATCTCAAGCTGCTCATGAAGCTAGTTTCCATATCTTAAATCAAGCTGAAAAAGCCGAAGAAAAGAAAGCTAACGAAGAACAAAAAGTTGGTAATGAAGAGAAGACAAATACAGAAACTTCTGAAGAAACAAAAGAAGTTAAAGCAGAAGAGAATCCTAAAGAATTAACAAAAGAATAGTTAAGTTTAATGAGTTTTTTTATCAAAGACATTGAAATTAAAAAGAATGTTATCCTTGCTCCAATGGCAGGGATAACTTCTTTTTCTTATAGGAAATTTATGAACCAATTTAATCCTGGTTTGACCTATACAGAGATGGTTAGTGATTTTGCTTTAATCTATCGAAACAAGAAAACTTTTGACATGCTTTATACTGATGGAAGCGATCGACCTTTAGCAATTCAACTTTTTGGTGGAAGTAAAGAGACAATTTTACAGGCAATAGGTGTAATTGATGAACTGAATATAAATTATGATATTTTGGATTTAAATTTAGCATGTCCTGTGCCAAAAGTTACGAAAAACAATTCCGGTAGTAAATGGCTAACTAGAAAAGAAGTACTATTTGATATGGTTCAGGCGGTTGTGAAAAAGAGCGACAAACCAGTTAGTGCAAAAATCAGACTTGGCTATGATGAAGTTAATGTAGACGAGATTGCGCCTCTTTTAGAAAAAGCTGGAATTTCTTTTTTGGCAATTCACGCTCGAACTAAAAAAGAACTTTATTCAGGAAAACCACATTTTGATTTATTAAAAAATATACGTGATGAAATCAAAATACCTTTTTGTGTAAGCGGAGATATTTATACCCCTGAAAATGCGCTAAATGCTTTAAAAATAACAAGGGCAAATGCCGTTATGGTGGCAAGAGGTGGAGTCGGAAATCCTTTATTAATTGAAAATATAAATCGAGCAATTGATGGTAGAAATGATTTCATAAAAACCGATTTCGATAGGCAAACAAATTATTTATTGGAATTCACTGAGTTGCTTATAAAAGAAAAAGGAGAAAAATCAGCTTTTTCTATCTTAAAAGGAATTGCACCAAAGTTTTTCTTAAATATGAGCGATATACCTAATATAAAGAATTTAAGATGTAGTTTATCTAGAGACATTGATTCTTTAGAAAAAATGAAAGGTATAATTGCAGATTTTAAAAGCACAAGTAATTTATAAATACGATGTAAATTAGTCTAAGCGATCTAGGCTTAATAACTTGTCAATTTTAATGAAAATACTACTTATTTTTTGTATAATACACGCGATTAGGAGATTTGAATAATATGGAAGAAAAGTTAACAGATCAAGAGAAAGCTAGAAGAGATAAGCTTGCTAAACTTATCGAACTTGGAGTTAACCCATGGGGTGAAGCTTATGCAAGAACAGATACAAGTGAAAGTTGTAGAGCAAAAGCTGAAGGAAAAACTAACGAAGAACTTGAAGCTAATCCAATACACGTTGATGTAGCTGGAAGAATTATGTTTTTAAGAAAGATGGGAAAAGCATCTTTTGTTAACATTCAAGATAAATTTGGAAAGATTCAAATTTATATTTCTATTGATACAGCTGGAGAAGAAACTTACAACGTTTTTAAAATTTGTGATATTGGCGATATTGTCGGTTTTTCTGGTAAATTAATGCTTACGAGAACTGGTGAACTTACAATTAAAGCTGAAAAATTTACTTTTTTAACAAAATCTTTAAAACCATTACCAGAAAAATTCCACGGACTTACCGATATTGAAGAAAGATGCAGACACAGATATGTTGATTTAATTATGAATCAAGACGCAAAAAGAACTGCATTATTAAGACCACAAATTTTAAGAAGTATGCAAAAATACTTCGATTCATTAGGATTTGTTGAAGTAGAAACTAGTGTTTTACAACCTATTTTAGGCGGAGCTAATGCTAGACCATTTATTACACATCACAACACATTAAATAAAGATTTCTATCTTAGAATCGCTACTGAACTTCAACTCAAGAGATTGATTGTTGGTGGACTTGAAAAAGTTTATGAATTTGGTCGTTTATTTAGAAACGAAGGAATGGATACAAAACACAATCCAGAATTTACAACTGTTGAACTTTATGAGGCTTTTGGTGATTTAGAAAGCATGAGAAAACTTTGTGAAGGCGTTATTAGAAACGCTTGTAAAGAAGTTTTACATACAACAAAAATTAATTATCAAGGTTTAGAAATTGATTTTGAACCAGAATTTAGGTGGGTTTCAATGGCCGAACTTGTTAAGAAAAAAACAGGATTAGACTTTACACAAGATATTAAATTTGAAGATGCAGTTAAATTCGCAAAAGAAAAAGGAATTACCGTTGAACCACACTGGACAAGTAACGGTTATATCTTAAATGCTTTATTTGAAGAATTCTGTGAAAAGGATTTAATTCAGCCAACATTTGTTCATGGCCACCCAATTGAAATATCTCCTTTAACCAAAAAGTCTGCAGATCCTAGATTTACTGAAAGATTTGAACTTTTCATTAATGGAACAGAATATGCAAATGCTTACAGCGAGTTAAACGATCCAATAGATCAAAAAGAAAGATTTATTGCTCAACTTAAAGCTAAAGAATTAGGCGATGATGAAGCAAATGAAATGGATAGCGATTTCATTGAAGCTCTTGAATATGGCATGCCACCAACTGGTGGAATCGGAATTGGCTTTGATAGACTTTGTATGCTTCTACTAAATCAGCCAAGCATAAGAGAAGTAATCTTATTCCCATGCATGAAAGATGAAAAACCTGTCGAGAAAAAAGTAAAAGAAAAATAAATTAAATTTAAAAAAATGGCCACTCATGGATGTTATATTAGTGAGAGGCCTTTTTTTAAGAGCGAAACTCTTTTTCTTTACTTTATCGGACTG
>CALVLC010000009.1 GCA_944336335.1 uncultured Bacilli bacterium
GTTTATGGAACTAATATTCTTTTAAATGATAAAGATTATTCTTTTCTTTATTTTTACTACAAGAAAAATAAAGAAAATAGTGAACTTATCAAAAATCAAATCTACTTAGATTTATTTAATCTTTTAGAAAAAGAAAATAAAGAAAGTATTGTTTTTAATAGAAGTAACTATCTTTCTTTTTTAAAAGATAACTTTGTGTTTTCTTTTAAAAAAGAAGGAAAGATTTATCTATCGTTACTTAATAAAGATATTAATCTTTTAAAAGAATATGTTCTTGATTTAAAGATTTCCTTATTTTCAAAATCTCTTATTTTAACTTTTGAAGATGAAGATTATAAGTTCTTTATTAAAAACTTAGAAGACCTTAAAGAAGTTATCTATTCCTTAAAAGTTCTTTTAAGAGCAAAAGAAAATGTTTGTCCACTTTGTAAAAAAGATAATGAAAGCGATGTGTGTCATTCCTGCAATGCAAAATATGCCTTAATTAAGAAAAAAGAAGGAACTTTTGCACGGATTTTTAATATATTTGCAGTAAATTTAGAAGGTGATGAGTATGAAATTTAAACGTATTATTTCCTCTTTATTTCTCTTTTTATCAATCGCTCTTTCTTCGTGTTCTTTATTTGGTGGAGCTGATGAAGGGTTGATGATTGAGCGCGTTGAATCAACGATGGGAGAAAATGGGTCAACTCTTGTCACCATGTATTTTACTGATGAAGATGTTGAACCTTTAACTTTTGAAATTCCTCGTGGTGAAACAGGGGAGATTGGACCAATTGGTGCAACCGGATTAGGTATTAAAGAAATCACATCGCGTCAATCTGAAGATGGTTTAAGCACAATTTTAACGATTATTTTTACAAGTGAAGATGTGCCTAATCAAGAAATTATTGTGCCTAATGGAGTAAGTGTTGCTGATGTTACATTAAAATATTATCCAGATGAAGAAACGTATACTTTTGAATTTACCATGAGTAATGGAGATGTTTTTGAAACTGAAACTTTCGAAAAACCAAAAGATGGAATAGGCATTGCTAACGTTGATCAAACTACAGATAATGAAGGAAATATTATTATTACAATTACTTATACTGATTCAAGTATGGGTCAAAACGGCCAAACCGTTATTACTATTCCATATAAAAATGGTGAAGATGGTAGAGGAATTATATCAATTACTAGTACGCAAATTGATAATTATTATTACATTACAATCAATTATACGGACGGCACAACACAAGATTTGGAACCAATTAGTTTGCCTCGCCCAAATGAGCGGTTTTATGGCTTAGGACCTGCTAACAGCATAATTAAAAGTGAAGCTGTAGCTGGTGATTATTATTTCGATCAGGAAAACTTTATTATATATTTTTTTGACGGAATAAATTTTGTTGAGATCATAAATCTAACTGAAAATAATCAAAAAACTAATAAATGCACAGTTACTTTTGATACAAATGGAGGAAAATTCGTAAGTGAAACAATTGGCAAGATTGTTGTTGATGCTGGTAGTACGATTAATATTGCTAGTATACCTTTGTGTTCTATGGACGGATATTCTTTCGAGGGTTATTATACAACGCCAGAAGGACCAGATAATCCTTTATCAGGAAGACTTACTGATCTTACACCAATTTTTAGAGATACAACATTTTATGCTTATTACGAGGTGCTATCGTGAGAAGTAAGAAGTACTTTATAATATTTATTTTTGTATTTGCGGTTTTCTCAGTTATTGGCGTTAGTTTTTCAGCTTTTATTATTCACGGGAACAATGTCGATGAAATTATTCAAATTAAACCGAATGATATTTCTGTTATAAATGAAAAGCAAAATTTTTTGACTTATGCTGGGAATAAAGGAATTGAAACTTACGATAATGATATTGTAAACGATACTTTTTCAGTATATTTTCAGCTAAATCAAAAGAAATATCATGATAATACCAATAACATTAGTATTAAATCAGGATTAGGTATTGAACTTAGCTTTACGTCTTCTTTACTTTTTAATCATGTTAAGGAAGACGTTAAAAACGAGTTTATAAGCTTAAGTTATGGTGCAAATTATAATTTATCGATGCAATATGGAGAAAATTATTTAGCTGGCGGAAACAATTGTTTAGTTTTTGATAGTGAAAGTCTTACATGCTCTGCGCACATATCTTTTTCTTCTGATAGTGCAGGGGGCGATTTCTATATACAAAGAATTGCTGAAGATAATGGTTTTGCTAATAGATTTTCGACTGTTGTCGGCGGGCAAGAGATGGATTTTATTTGGAGTTTTAATCTAAATTTTAATTTTGAAATTATCGATAAGTCAGTTGGATATTCCAAAGAATTTGATATTAATTCTTTTGGAAATGTAAGCGTCGAACTTATTTTTGAAGATTATAGGTAAAAGAAGATGAAAAAAAGAATTTTATTATTAATGTTTATTTTATTTTCTTCAATTTTAGGAGTTGCCTATAGCAACTATATAATTGCTAATTTTTACGTTAATGGATTTGATGAAAATTTAAATATTGGCGGGGAAAACGAAGATAATGTCAATTATAAGAAAGTTGAATTTTATGATACGAGTGGAACTCTGATTAAAAAAATGTATGTAAAAAATAATGATAAATTATCAATTGAAGAGGTTCCGTTTTTGTACGATAATTCAGGAAATTATTATACTTGGAAAGACGACAACAACACTGTTTACTTTAATCCAAACGATCCAAATGATAAAAACGCTCTTCAAAAGGAGATTACAGTAAATAAAGAACTTATTTTAAAGCCAGAGGCACATTATGTTCAAACTCCACAAGGCAACAGTTTTAATGAATCAATTGGGAGTTCTACTATTAATGATAACCGTGTTTCGATAAGTGGAAATGGTAATACCTATAATTTTAATGAGGTTAATGAAAATTGCGAAAGTGGTAACACAAGTACTACGCCAGCAGCTATTGTTGAATTGAATAATGGCTTTTACAACGACTTAAATCTATCATTTAATTTTAAAGCTGATGATCAATATGTTGCAGATCTTCCTCATTTTGATAAAGAGTATATTTGGCGGGAAGTAAGAAACCGTGATTACTTGAAGTACCAGGCGAATGGAGACACAACAATTTCTCTAGAGGACCCTGCTAGTTCTTCAAGCGATTTTAAGCCAACGGCAGGTAGCAGCGCTAATGGTAAAAACTATTGCATAAGCAAAGTAGTTTTAGGTAGAGATACCATACTTAGTAATACAAGCGTATTGTCAATTGGCGCTTTCACCTCTTTTTATGGATCTAATGATGGGTATTCACAATATAATCGGCAAGGATTTATTACCGGTCCATATTCGGAACTAGATTTAAATGGGAATACATTAATAGTTTCAGATGGCAGTAGTATTGAAGCATACGGAACAATTACGGATTCCTCTCCAGATAAAACCGGGAAAATTATAATGAGGAACGGTTCAACACTAACCGCAACTTTTGTCGTTGAAGATCATCATCATGAAAGTGGTGCACCAATGAACTATAACTATAGTGATTCTTTTTTTAAGATGTATCGTTGTCCTTATATAAATGTTCCTATTATATTTGAAAAGGGATCAAAGTTTCTTGGCAATATGAAATTAGATTGGGGAGCTGATAATTCAAATTATTCGCTAAACAAAATTAACCTAATAGGTAGCAGTGATCTTAATAGTAACGAAAAGTACTTGTTAAATACTTATAATTCGCCTGATGATTCTTATATCTTAAGAGAAGTGATATATGATACTGGTGAGGGAAGTTTGAAAGAAGTATTATCAAAATCTTCTAGTAAAACTGCATATAATAACATAATGTATCAGAGAATTGGCTATACTGCTTATAATTGCGATATTCAAATTCAATTGCCAAATAATTTAAATGTAAAAATGAGTCTTGGCGAAATCAGTGCAAACATGAATAAAAGTCCATGGTATATACCTCCATATTTTGATTTCAACCTACAAGCAACAAGTATTACAATACTTAATCAGTTAAATTTCATGCCTGGTTCATCGATGTATGGCGATAAGAATTCATCTATTAGATTATCTTATACCGCTGAACAAAACATTAGTCAATTTGGAAGCGGAGGTTTAAAAGTTCCGTCCCAATCATTTGTGGCGACAGGAGGCCTAACGTTTATCAATGAATTATATGATTTTACTGATGCAGGAAAATATATAGATAATTCTGATTTCCCAGGTAGTTATACATCTAGCACATGTACAGTTTATAGTGGTATGACAAATTTTTGGACCTATGTTAATAAAAAACCTGCTCATTTAGATTTTTATGGTAAGTTTTCTTTCGATAATTTCGATGACAAAAGTAAACTTCCAAACTATACAAATAATAATCTAAAATACAATCTTGGCGGCAATATCAATATTTATGATTTAGAAGACTTTAAAAACAAGATAAATAATGCAGGTGATAAAGTATTGTTGTATAGTAAATCGTTTAAATCAGGCCCTAATAGGCTAACAGAGGCATATAAATTTGGAATTGTGACGCTTTATGATGGAGATAGTTATAGATTTAATATTACAGACTATTTTTTCCTACCTTTAGTTAGCAATGGCAATGTTTTATTCGATATAAAAAATAATAAGTTAACTAGAGTTAGAGATGATTATTTAACATCAAAAATTACCTATGATTTTGGACTAGGAATTGTTCAAGCAGGCAAAATATCCTATGGATACTTCCCAGTTGATAATTCAAACAATTACTTAGATTACGAATTACTTCATGTAAACAAAGCTCAATATAGTTCTATTTCTGATTTTTATAAAGGCTTGAATGATCTTGATGGAGGTTTTTATAGAATTAATTATAATTCTTCGACGGGAATCGCAACTGTTGTAGATAGTAGAGTCAATTTTAATTCACAAACTTTCGTTTTCTATAGAGGAATTTTTGCAAAAATAAATACTGCAAATATGGAGATTAATTTAAAAAGATTTAAATCGTACAAGGGAAGCGTTGTTGACCAAAATAAAAAGGCTAAATTTGTTGCAAATGGTGACTCATATTATACACATAGTGCTTGGAGGCTCTCATAATGTCAGAACAATTAACTTCCTCCATAAAAATTACTAACCTTAACAAAAGCTATGGTAAAAAGCAGGTTCTTTTTGATATTAATTTAGATATTTATGAAGGAGAACTTTTTGGCTTTATAGGTAAAAATGGTGTTGGTAAATCAACAACTATTGAATGTGTTTTAGGATCTAAACTTTTTGATAGTGGAGAGATATTAGTTGAAGGGTTAGACATTAAAGAAAAGCCAATAGAAGTTAAAAAGTTAATCGGATATGTAGCTAGTGAACCTACGTGTTATGAAGATATGACTGGTATGCAATATCTTCAATTTATTGGCTCAATTTATTCAATAAACCCACAAATCTTCATTAAAAATATTTCTTTCTTACTCAAAAAGTTTGAATTTAATGAAGAAGATTTATATCGCGAGATACGTGAATACTCTCATGGTATGAAACAAAAAGTATGTTTAATGGCTTCTTTAATTCATAATCCAAAAATATGGATTTTAGATGAACCAACTGTTGGACTTGATGCAATGAGTGCTAATGAACTTTCTTTATTAATGAAAGATTATGTAAAGCATGGCAATACTTGTTTTGTAGCAAGTCACAATATTGATTTGATTTCTAAACTTTGTGATCGAGTGGCAATCATAAAGAATGGAAGAATCTATGAAGTTTATGATTTAAAACATGAACCAAGTTTAAGAAATCGAATGGAAAAGATATTCTTAAAACTATATCAAGAGAAAGAAGAATGATTGCTCGTTTATTTATCAAAGAATTTAAGCAAACATCCTTTTTAGCTAAAAAAGGAGTGAAGAAGATATTTAACTTAATTTCTTCTTTGCTTTTACTTGCCTTGTTTATAGCTTTAGAAGTAGTTCTATACACAAATATCTTTGATAAAGTTAATGTTTATACTGGTTTTAATGATGCTTTATTTATAATTATTTCTTTTGCTTTATTTATTGCAGGTATTTTTTCTCTTGTTCCAATCATTTATAATGCATTTTTTAAAAATACAAAAGAAAGAATTATTTTAGGCATATCGCCAGCTTCAACTTTTGATATTATTTTTGCTAAAGCCTTAAATATATTCTTTAAATCTTTACTTTTTACTTTTTCAACTATCTTTGCTTTAAGTGTGGCATATGGCGTAAAAAGCGGAACCGACTTTCTTTTCTTTGTTTTAATGTTTTTTAATTCACTTGCAATAGCAATACTTCAAGAAACTTTTGCTTTTATTTTAGTTATTCCTTTTAGAGAAATTAGAAAGGTTATTTCACGCTTTAAAATTGTTTCTTTTATTGTGATGATGATCTTTTTAATTGCTCTAGCTTTACTATATGGATTT